>CASEZC010000026.1 GCA_949292385.1 uncultured Pseudomonadota bacterium | reverse complement strand
GGATATGGCGGAATGGTAGACGCTGAGGACTTAAAATCCTTTGGTTATTGCAACCGTGTGGGTTCGAGTCCCACTATCCCCACCACCTATAAAAAAGACCGCCAAGGCGGTTTTTTATATTACTTTTTGGATGTGTAGCTCAGCAGGTCAGAGCGTTTCGTTCACATCGAAAAGGTCGTTGGTTCGAACCCAATCACATCCACCAAACTATTGATTACTTTATTTACCGAATGACTTTCTTATACTATCAGCAATAAGTGCACTTGGCGCGCCATTGGGTTTTAACCATAGAGCATCGGCACTTTTTAATTTTTCTATCATTTTATTCCGTACAGAAGGTATAGTTAACTGCTGAAAGTGGTCTAAAATGTTTTCTACATTAGCATCTGAACCAAGACATTCTGGATAAACAGATGTGTTTAATAATATATTTACCAAAGAAACCCACTTTACCTTAATCAACAAATGCCCAATCCAAGTTGTAATAGGATTCATTTTATAAACTACTATTGTAGGTATATGTAACATAGCCAATTCTGCCGAAACAGTTCCACTGGCAACAACAGCGATATAAGTATTTCTATACAACTCATACCTTTTATCAGACGGCACTAATTCTGGTTTTACAGACCAATTTTCAACATATTTTTTTACATACTCTGCCGTAGTTTCTACAGTCGGGATAACAAACTTATAATTAACGAACCCACAAGACGTCAATCTTTCTGCTAAATTCTTAAAAATAGGCAACAGTTTTTTTACCTCTGACATTCTGCTGCCGGGAACCAGCGCAATTATCTTTTCTGTACTTTTTTTAGATTTTTTTACAGTACTGTTAACCAATCCGTCAGAAATAGGGTGACCTACAGCAACTGTGTCCAACCCATGTTTGGTAAAGTATGGAACTTCAAAATCAAAGAAAGCATATAAACGGTCAAAGATTTTTGCATATTTCTTTGCACGCCCTTCGCGCCAAGCCCAAACCTGTGGGGCAACAACATGATAAAACTTTAATCCCTTTTTAATTAAAGTCTGTCCTTCCGGCTGCTTTTTGATTTGTTTAATTACCGACTTTGCGAATCCGGGAGAATCTATAGTTAAAACAACGTCCGGTTTTTCAGTTATTATTTCTTTAACGGTTTCATCAATTCTTTTTGTCAGCGTTCTTGCATGCAACAGAACTTCTACTATACCCATAACCGCCAAATCAGACATAGGGAACAAAGAATTCAAACCAGCTGCGACCATATTTTGACCGCCAATACCGACGAATTCAACATCTGGCATTTCCTTCATAATCTTGGCCCCCAAGACATCTCCAGAAACTTCGCCAGCAATTATGAATATTTTTAATTTTTTCTTATTCTGCATTTTTGGAAGTACCAATTCCACGTTTTGAACGATTTTCTATAAAATCTATCGCATCCATTGCGTATTTGTTATTTTTTACTTCTTTGCGAACTTTTGCCAAACGTTCAGAAACAGTTCCTTCGGCACCACGGAACACAGCAGAATACACAGAATGGATTGCGTGCATATCTTCGTTCGTAAAACCATGTCTCATCAAGCCAACGCGGTTAATAGTGCGATAAACAGCACGTGGAGAACCGTCATAAATAGCATAAGGTAAAACATCATTACCAACACCAGACATTCCACCTATAAATGCGTTTCTACCGATACGCGCAAACTGTAACACCATAACCCCACCAGACAATATTGCAAAATCTTCTACTTCCACATGCCCAGCAACCTGAACCAAGTTAGACATAACAACACTGTTACCAATTTTACAGTCATGTCCTACGTGCGCATTTACCATAATTTGGCAATCATCACCTATAACGGTTCCGTCAGAAGCAGGGGTTCCTGAGTGAATAGTAACATATTCACGTATTTTACATCTTTTTCCTATACGTAACCCAGTCATAGTATTTTCATCTTGCCATTTTAAATCTTGACTCATCACCCCAAGAACAGCAAAAGGGTACACGATAGAATCATCGCCAATAGATGTTTTTCCGTCAATAACGACGTTTGAAACTAACTCCACACGATCACCCAAAACCACATTTGGTCCTACAATACAATATGGTCCGATTTTACAGTCAGCGCCCAATACGGCACCTTCATGAATTATTGCTGTTGGATGTATCATTCTGAATCCTATAATTACTTTTAACGTTACTTAACGCCAAGAATGATACATCATAAGAAAATTTATTGGTATTAAATAAATATAACCAATTATAACAAGCTTTTAAGCTGTTTCCAGAACCCATTTGTAGACAAATTAAGCCAATACAGAATTCCCATTGAAGTTATAACAGGCATAGCCATCAATACACCAAAAGCCATAAAAGTAACGGCCAACATAACTTCTTTCAAAGAATCTGTTTTTAGGTTACTGTGCCAAATTGACATTGCAGTACTTAGAAACACAACCACCAGCATTCCTATAAATACGGGCACAGATTCTGTCAAAACGAACAAAGCAAAGCATAATAAAGTAACAAACCTTGCCAACCACTTTAATTTCACATAAACGCTATTCCTCATTGCAGATTTTGCATTTACACTACTAAGTGCAACTGTAATAGAAACACAAAAACCGACAAAACCAAGAGCCGCCAGATGCAAGAAACTTAAACTTCCCAATTGTCCGAACCGGAAAAATTCCGGTTGCATAAGCAACGCGATTGTTGTCAGCAATATAACAGGGAACAGGGCAAACAAAGGGCCAACTTCTTTTTTAATACCACGCCCAAACAACAATCCCATCAAAACACTGCCAATCTGCAACAAAGGCCCCCACCAAGCATGCAAATCAGACAACGCTATTAAAACCAAGCAGCAAATAATGAGTAACACAAACAAATACTTCTGCTTATTTTGAAGATTTTGCCATTTTATAAGATTAGATGTTTTTAAGTAATTACCAATATACAACGAAGAAAAGAAGGTTATCGCAGCAATAACAAAGGGCAAAACAGTTTCGGCATCTCGTAAAACATTATAGTTTCCACCAAACAAAACCGCCCAAACAAGCGTCAATAACACACAAACAAAAGAAAAGCGTTTTTTTAAATCTTTTGCTTTCCAACCAATGCGTTCCAAGAACGAATTGCCACAAAAATAAACCAACACAAACAGCGGCAGCGATAAAAAAGCATACCACAGGAAAGCTGCCCCCTGCAAAGCAGCATTATTAAACGCACTGACTGCACTTTGAACTACAATAACATCTTCAAACATAAACTTGCCTTTTTATTTTGATGAATTATTATATAGCCATGGCCGAAAAACAAGAAATTTTTACCCTTATGGGTGGGAAAGTAAATATATTCCGCGGAACATACAATCCGACTTCTGACGCTGTATGGTTGGCAGCATTTGCACCAAACAACTTAAAAACAGTTCTAGACGTAGGAATAGGGACGGGGGCTGTATCTTTATGCATGCTGGCTCATAATCCAAAATTAGAAATAACAGGTTTAGATAAAAACCCTGTCATGTTGCAAGAATGCCAAAATAATGCACAATTAAATAAACGAACTATAACATTAGTTGAATCAGACATATCTAAATGGAAAACCGACAAAACGTTTGATTTAGTCGTAACAAACCCTCCTTATTTCAAGGGAACACCTGCTAAGCATGATGCTCATCATAATGTAAATTTACAACTGTGGGTAAAGAAATGCATAGCCCGCATAAAACCTCGCGGTTATTTCTGCATAATTACGGATGCACTTGCTGTAGGCGAAATTATAAGTGAGATAAACAATCATTGCGGTGATATAACCATACTTCTTCTTTTTGGCTCAAAAAACACGGCCGAACGCGTTTTAATTAAAGCAAGACTGGCATCAAAGGGCGGTTCTGTAATATATTCTGGTCTTTCTATGAATTACGAGCCCGTTTTACGTGATGGCTTGACTATTGACTCTGTATTGTCTAGACTAAGTTAGATATGATTAACTTTATAACAAGATATTTTACGTCCCTTTGGGCATTTATAACATCGCCATTTCGTGCGATATGGCGTGTTATTTGCAAAATATTCCCACCGCGTGAATTCACAGTCATGGATACGCCACGCGGCAATGTTTATACTTTTAACCAAAGCAGTTTTTGGCGCTTTACAAAATTTTGTGGAAAAGTAGGTCTAATAGTATGGGCAACATGGTCTACATACGTATTTGTATATCACAGACCATTGCTACAAAAAAGAACACAGCAATTAGAAGAAGCCAAATCTTTACACGCCCGTCAAATGACGGATTTGCAGAAGTATCTGGAAAAATACAACTCACTAACAAGAAGTCTGAATGTAATTGACGACAAATTATCAAACGATAAAAAACTGACAGACAAACAAAAAGAAGACTTAATGAACACCCGAATTAAAACTTGGGGAGAATTAGACTTCTTGCATACCAGACTTACAGAAATGTTTACTAACGACGATTATACTGCTGAATATACGAAACTTTCAGAGTTATCAATAGAATTTGAGCTTACCCGTGCAGAGAACGAAGAATTAAAGAAGAAAAATGCTCAACTAATAGAATCTATGCAAAAAATCACAGATGCAGACAATCAAATCGTTTCTACCGTATCAAAATTAACAACAGACAATACAGAAGAATTGAAAAAAAGCCTGACAAACATAAATACGACAATATCAGGCCTTGGACTTACACAAAACGCGCTTATAAAGAATGCAAAAAAATACACTAACCCATTTGTTGGCGCCGCATTCAGCCCACTAGACTTTGCCAAAGATTTAGATCCAAAATATGAAGAATTAGCCGAAAATTTAGAACTGTGGCATACTTTAAAGAAGTTAAACACGATATTGCCACTTGGGGCACCTGTTGATAAAGTTCGAGTAACTTCGAACTACGGGATGCGAAACGATCCTTTTACGGGCGAACTAAAACGCCATCGTGGCATAGATTTTGCTGGAAAAATTGGAACCGAACTTATGGCTGTTGCCCCAGGTCGTGTTGTTTCAGCTGGTGAACGCGTAGGTTACGGCACAACTGTCGAAATTGACCACGGATTAGGTTTTACCACATTATATGCACACTTATCTCAAATACTTGTTAACCGTGGCGATTGGGTTCGTCCTGGTACAGTAGTTGGTCTTGGCGGTTCATCAGGAAGATCTACCGGACCACACCTACACTACGAGATAAGATATAAAGGGATACCTTTTGACCCATCAAAATTTGTAAAGGAATGATAAAATGCTAGCATTTACAAACGCAAAAGAAAAAACATCACCGACTATAATAGGGGCAGGGTGCAAGCTTACCGGCGACATAAAAACAGATCATACCGTTCAAATACACGGTCGCGTCATAGGCAACGTAATTGCAGAAACAATTGTAATTGGACGTGGTGGTAAAGTAGTCGGAAAAATTCATGCAAAAAATCTGTTCTTACACGGAACACTTGAAGGTCCTGCAACTGTAAACGTAGCAAATGTATTCAGTAATGCTCAGATGACAGGTGTTTTATCATATTACACACTTAATATAACAGGCAACACAGGTTTAGAATGCAAACTGGCAAAAAGAAAGGACAAAAAAAGTGAATAAAACAGTATCTAAAGTTTACATAGCTTCAGACCACCGCGGAGTAGGGCTAAAATTATACATAATAGAAATGTTAACAGCTGCAGGCTATACGGTTGTAAATCTTGGTGTAGACGACCCTAATAAGTCTGTTGATTTCCCAGACATCGCTAAAAACTTAGCAGAAGCAATGGAACCTGACTCTAAGTCTCGCGGAATATTAATTTGTGGAACAGGTGCCGGAATGGAGATAGCAGCAAATAGATACCGTCACATTCGCGCATCACGTTGCGAAAGACCAGAACAGGCACGTGATGACAGATTTCACGATGATATAAACGTATTAGCATTAGCGGCAGATGACATAGATATAGAAATGGCATTTATTTGCGCACAAACATTTCTAGAAAGCCCATTTGATGCGATAGAAAGACGTATAAGAAGAATTGAAAAAATATCATAATAAAAAAACGCCCACAAAAGGGCGTTTTTATTACTTTTTTACCACAAAGTTTACCATTCTGTTCGGCACAACAATAGTTTTAACTATTTCCGCACCTTCTAAACGTTTTGCAGCAATTTTTTTTGCAGTTTCTACTAATTCTTCTTCTGAAATATTAACAGGAACCTCAAAATCATTTGCACGCTTTCCATTTACAGCAACAACCATAGTGACTGTGGACTTCTGAAGTTTTGCTTCATCATATTCAGGCCATTTCTGAAATACCAACATATCGGCATGACCTAATTTTTCCCACATTTCTTCTGTCAAATGAGGTGCAAATGGGTTTAACATTTGAAGCAGGACTTCATAGGCAGCCCTAGGCATCTTATTGCCAAACGCATTCATATATTCCATCATTGCAGAAATAGAAGTATTGAAACGCATATTTTCCAATCTTTCTGTCATATCTGCGATTAATTGATTAACTAATCTTTCCTGTTCCGCGTCTAACGCTTCATCAGTCAGATTATCAGACATATTTTCAACACGTTTCAAGAAACGCTGAACACCTGCCAACGCACCTTCGGACCAGTTAACATTAGAATCCCATGGCCCCAAAGACAACACTGTTACACGTGCAGCGTCTGCGCCAACAGCAGCGACCATTTCGTCTACTTGGAAGCCGTTACCAGAAGATTTAGACATCTTCTTTCCATCCGATCCCATTAACAAACCATTCGTTGTTCTTTTCTTATACGGTTCTGGTGTAGTGACAAGCCCTAAATCAAACAGCGCCTTATGCCAGAATCGAGAATAAATTAAATGGCGGGTATTATGCTCATTTCCACCGTTATAGTGGTCAACCGGCATCCATTTTTCTTGCTGGCTCTTAGCGCAAAATTCTTTATCATTACGTGGATCTAAATAGCGCATATAATACCAAGAAGAACCGGCCCATTGTGGCATAGTATCAGTTTCTCTTTTTGCATGTCCCCCACACTTAGGGCAGGTGGTATTAACCCAATCCGTTGCACGTGCAAGCGGGCTTTCACCGTCTTCGGTTGGCTTATAATCTTCCATATAAGGTTGCATCAAAGGCAGTTCAGATTCTGGAACGGGTACCCAACCACACTTTTCACAATACACAAGCGGAATAGGTTCACCCCAATACATCTGGCGAGAAAAGCCCCAGTCACTCATTTTAAAACGAGTTTTCGGTCTTGCGAATCCTTTTTCTTCACCAACTTTAATTGCCGCTGCAATCGCATCTGCTTTGTTCATACCATTCATAAAGCCGGAATTTATATGTTCGCCATCACCTTCCCAAACTTTATCTGTTTCACCACCTGCGATAACAGGTATTATTTTTAATCCAAATTTTTTCGCAAAATCCCAGTCACGTCCATCATGTGCAGGCACCGCCATAATTGTACCATGTGCATAATTTACCAATACATAGTCCGCAACAAAAACAGGAATTTCATCACCAGTATAAGGATTTTTCGCCATTATACCTTCCAGTTTTACCCCCGTTTTTTCTTTTGTAACGTCTGTACGGTCAAATTCTGATTTTGCAGCAGATTCTTTAATATATTCACGAACAGCATCTGCATTTTGAATTTTACCTTCTTCCAACCATTTAGCTAATAATTTATGTTCTGGTGCAATCGCACAGAAAGTAACTCCAAAAATAGTATCTGGGCGCGTTGTATAAACGGTCATTTTATCGTCACCAACCATAAAGTCCACATCTGCACCAGTCGACTTACCAATCCAGTTTGTTTGGTCGCGTTTTACGCGTTCAGGATAATCGACCAAAGCTAAATCATCCAGCAAACGCTGCGCGTATTTAGTAATCGCTAGATTCCACTGCATTTTTTCTCGAATTTCGACTTCGCCATGACAACGATTGCATTTACCATCTTCTAGCTCTTCATTCGTCAGGGTAGTGCGACAATGAGGACACCAGTTCATAGGCAACATAGACTTATATGCCAAACCAGCATTAAAGAATTGAATAAACATCCACTGTGTCCACTTAATAAATTCCGGATCAGACGTTGCAACCTGAGAGTTCAAATCAATAGACCACCCCATTTCCAACATATTTTTTGTAAACTTCTGAACCAAGTCTTTAACGACAACAGAAGGGTGCTTGCCAATTTTTGTTGCGTAAACTTCAGCAGAAATACCCAAAGAATCAAAACCTAATGGATACAAAACATCATAGCCCTGCATACGACGAAAACGCGCCATAACATCACAGCCCGTATAATTCAACATATGCCCACCATGTAAACCGGTACCAGACGGGAAGGGGAATTCCGCCAACATATAAAAAGGCTTTTTATTTCCGTCATTTTTTGGTGTAAAGACAGCGTCTTCTTTCCAACGTTTTTGCCATTTGGCTTCACGTTCTTTGATTTTATTTGTATCTTCTGCCATTTTTATTATCCTGTTTTTTTAATAATAAACAAACGAATATTATACGTAAAAGCGCATAAATTCAAGACTTTTAAAAGGGAAAACACCACAATTTATTTTATAAATCTTTGGTAACTAATATCAGGTATTCTATATTACCGCTGCCACCATGAATTGGAGATTCTATAACACCGCGACTTTTAAACCCGTAACGTTCAAAATAATCTTTAACTTTATTTACGGCGTTTTCACGTTCCAAATCAGATTTTATAACCCCATTATACTTGGCGGCAACCTGTCTAGAAACTTCGAATTGTGGCTTTATCAGCGCAATTATTTTATCAGCCCCCCACTGGGGCAAGAATTCTATAATATTAGTCAAAGATATAAAAGAAACATCTATGACAATCAAATCAACCTTTTCTATCGGCTTCAAAGACCTTATATCAGTTTTTTCAAGAGAAACAACCCTGCTATCATCTTTTAAATTTTGAACCAATTGATCAGAGCCAACATCTACTGCAAAAACTCGTTTTGCACCACAATTTAATAAAACTTCTGTAAAGCCACCCGTACTGGCCCCAACATCCAAACAAACATAGCCCGCCGGATTAACATTAAAAAAATCTAAAGCTTTTAATAATTTCAAACTGCCACGTCCAGAAACATACGGTAATTCTTTTCCAGAAACAACATCAGAATCTGAAACACTCATACTTGGTTTGTCCGCAACCTTATCATTTACAAAAACTAAGCCAGACTTAATAGCAGCCACCGCTTTTGCGCGCGTAGGATAAAGTTTCATCAAAACCAAATACTGATCAAGCCTCATAACAAATACAAATGTAAACAATAAAACAAATGAAATCAAATATATTTATCAAAAACGCTGAAAAGCGCGCCCAGGAAACACACAAAAAAAAACAATCACAGACAAAAAGCACTATATAACAACAAATAAATAAAGTAAAATCATAACAAAAAATACTTTTTCGAAAGCAAAAAATAAGTTATATAAGACTCAACACCAAAACAAACATAAACACAAAACTTTCATAAAAAAAATTACAAAAAACATATAAATACAGTAATAAAATTAAAGTTTTTTATTAATTTACAAAACGACCAAGCCAAAAACCGCAGAAACCCGCCATTTTTCAGCAAAAAGCATCAAAAAACGCCCAAAATATACATTTTATAAGCTTTCTGCGATACGACAAAACACAAGAATCCGACAGGGCGCTTATTTCCATTTTTTTTACACACCAAGAAGATTTACCAGACACATAAAACAACAATATTCAAAGACATGATTTCAAAAAAGCACTCAAACAATAAATTAAAGTAAAATATATTTCTAAAAACAAAAAAATATTTTTATTATTAAATAATATTTATCAATAAAAAAATCAAATTTTTTATACAAAAAAAGCATTATTGCACACACAAAATCAAATAGCGCAATAATATAAAAAATACAAACAAAACACCCCTCACACAACACCAAACTATACATAATATACATTATACGCCTTTTGTATATCGTTGCCCTACATACATTTTATCCGGTCTAAAAAAGCTCCAATCTCAACACCAATCACAAATATTACTACTTCTAACAAACCCGTGTGCCAAACAAAAAACCACAACTACTTTTACAGAAAATAAAAGCGACCGTCTCATTCTCTAAAAAACTAAAAAAATTAGATAACGAGTAACCGCCAAACAAAAACTCTCCAAATTCCCCAAAACCATACAAACAACCAAATTTGCCCCACTTCTCATTCTAACCACCACAAAAACGAACCCAACTTATTACAATAGACGTACTTCAATTCATAAAAACACCACAAAATAAAGCAAAGATAAACAAATCGCCACCCCATCTCCACCTCCTGACAAGCACAAGAGACACAAATTCTCATTCAATAAATCGCCACATAACACCGCTCCACAAACATTAAATCAAACAAAAAAAAGCAGGTCGAACGCCCTGCTTTTCTATATTTATTAATAAATTTAAGTTAGAAAGTTAACTATTTGTTATTTTTTTATTTTTTTAATTTTATTTTTCGCTATTTTAGTCATCTTTTTTATATGTTTTTCCAGATCACTTGGTTGTTGTGGAACTATTTTTTCAGGAACAACAACCGAACAACAATTAGGGCACTTGGAAGCCTCGGCATTTATATTAGTCTTACAATACGGACATACTCTTGTCGTTATGGCGCTTTTTGCCCTTATTTTATTCATCATACGGACAAATAGAAATAGCGCAAACATTGTTATAAGAAAACTTACAACAGAATTAAGGAAAACACCTATATTCATAGTAGAAGCCCCAGCTGCCTGCGCTTCCGCGACAGTATTATAATGCACACCCGGCTGTCCACCAGACAAAACTATAAAAAACTGAGAAAAATCAATATTCCCCAATATAAACCCTATCGGTGGCAAAATAATATCTTTAACCAAAGAATTAACCAGTCCAGTCATCACACTGCCGACAATTATACCAACAGCCATATCAATTGCACTTCCGCGTTCCACAAAAGCGCGAAACTCTTTAAAAAATTTGCGACTATCACCCATTATTCTTTCCTTCTGTATAAGTTTTTATAGCGTCCAAAACCTTCTCTAAAGTTTTTCTTAAACTTTCGTCTTTTGTCTCGACAGTTATATCAGCCAAAGCATAAATATCATACCTTTCATCTATCAATTGGGCCAATATTTTTCTGCTGTCAGCATGCAAAAGTTGTGGTCGTGTGTTTCTAAAATTCGTTCTCTTTACAAGGAGTTCCAAGTCTGCCCTTAACCAAATTGTTAACGCTCTTTTTAGCACCATTTCCCTGACCGCAGGTGTTATAAAAGCACCTTCCCCTGTAGATATAACTTTCAAAGCTGGTGGTGTATCTAGCAATCTTTCTATAACTTTTTCTTCTACGCGACGAAACTCTTTTTCACCATACATAGAAAAAATATCAACAACACTACAACCTGCCGCTGATTCAATTTCTTTATCAGAATCAACAAATGGTATTCCAAGACGACGCGCCAACGCACGTCCAACACTTGTTTTACCTGCCCCCATCAAGCCAACCATAACAATCGGCTTGTTTAAATCAAAAATCAAAGTTCGTTCTTTCATATCCTCTTAATAATAATAAAAAATAGGCTTATAAACAATAAAAAACACTAAAAAACTAGCAATTTTTTAAAAACGTGATAGGATTCACCGAACACAAATAAAACAAAAGAGTTTTTATAATGGAATATAATTTAAACGGTAAAACCGCCATAATTACTGGTGTCACAGGCGGTATAGGTTCTGCAATTACAACAGAACTTTATAAAGCTGGCGCAAATTTAGTTTTAAACGGGACGCGATATAAAAAAGCTAGAAAATTTATCCGCTAAACTTTGTGAAGCTGACGATGGCACTAACAAAACAAAAAAAAGAATAACTTTTCTACCATTAGATTTAACAGCAATAGAAGCAGAAGAAACCTTAGTAAAGCATGCCGTCAATATATTCAACAGAATAGACATATTAGTAAACAACGCTGCTCTTATTGAAGGCAAACTGTTTTTAAAGACCGACGACAAATTTTTGGCAAAAATCATGCAGATAAACTTTATTGCACCATACCGATTGATGCAACAAACGCTGCCATACATGCTAAAAAACAAATTCGGTCGCATTATAAATATAACTTCTATAGCGGGGAACGCTGGAGACGCAGGATTAAGTGCGTATTCTGCCAGCAAAGGCGCGTTATCCTCGGCATCTAAAGCCGTTGCAACAGAATACGGCAGACGTGGAATAACCGTAAACTGCATTGCACCTGGTTTAATAGAAACAGAAGCAATAAAAATAATACCAAACGAATATATTAAAGATATAAAAAAACAAATTCCTATGCGCCGATTTGGTAAACCCGATGAAATAGCAAGTCTTGTAGCATATTTAGCCAGCAAAAAATCTGCGTATATAAACGGTCAAATAATAAACGTAAACGGTGGTCTTCTAAGATAAAAATAAAAAAGCCTCTTTTAAAGAGGCTTTTTTTATTCAATATTTGCAAGTTGCTCTAATTGATCTGCTGCGATTAAAGCATCTATCATTTCATCTAACGCCTCGCCCCCCGCAAGAATATCGTCTAATTTATATAAAGTCAGTTTTATTCTATGGTCTGTAACGCGTTGTTCTGGGAAATTATAGGTTCTAATTTTTTCACTTCTATCACCCGACCCAACCATACTTTTTCTAGAAGCATTACTTGCATTCATCTGTTCTTGTCTTTGCTTTTCATATATTTTTGAACGCAACACTGACATAGCCGAGATTTTATTCTGCAACTGACTGCGTTCGTTTTGACAAGTAACAACTATCCCCGTTGGAAAGTGCGTAATTCTTATCGCACTATCAGTCTTGTTAACATGCTGACCACCTGCCCCAGACGCACGGAATATATCAATTCTTATATCTTTATCATCTATAACAACGTCTATATCTTTCGCTTCTGGCATAACAGCAACAGACGCGGCACTGGTATGAATTCTGCCACCAGCTTCTGTTTCAGGAACACGCTGAACACGATGAATTCCAGATTCAAACTTCATTCTGGCATATGCACCAACACCGTCAATTTTAAAGATGATTTCTTTATAACCATTCAATGACGTAGCGTTTTCTTCTATTACTTCAACTTTCCAACCATGACGCAACGCATAAGACTTATATTGATTATACAAATCACCTGCAAACAAAGCAGATTCTTCACCACCAACCCCTGCTCTTATTTCCATAATTACACTGTTATCATCAGCTTCATCTCGTGGTAAAAGCGCAATTTGTAATTTCTTTTCTATATCTGGCAGCGCATGATTCAATTCCAATAACTGTTGCGACGCAATTGATTTTAATTCAGCATCATGTAACATTTCTTCTGCGTCAGCAATACCTTGTTTCGTTTGAAAATATTCTTTTATCAACGGTAGAATTTCTGACAATCTAGAATATTCTTTTGAAAGTTTGGTCAATTCCATACCAGAAACAGTCCCAGAATTCATTTGAGACTCAATTTCTGCTGCACGCGTCTGAATGTCTTTTAATTTTTGATCGATAACCATATTACTTTACCATATTTAACAATTTTAACGTTTCATCCAAAGTTATGTTTTGTTGTTGTCCTGTATTCATATCTTTTACAGTCAAAACATTTGCAACTCTTTCATTTTCACCAATTATTATACTAAAATCAGCCTTTATTTTATCAGAAAACTCTATTTGATTTTTGAATTTCTTATCTGCATCCAAATAAGGAACCGCAGAAATGCCGGCTTTACGTAATTCTGCCAAAACAGACATTGCAAAAGAAACTTGTTCGCCCCCCATAACCAGAACAGCAGCTTTTACAGGACGTTCAAACTTAGACAAATCTATTTTATTTTCATCCAACAGCGCAACCATTAATCTAGAAAAGCCAACAGCTGCCCCTACCCCAATAATTTTAGTCTTAGAAAACTTAGACGCTAAATCTTCATATCTTCCACCACCACCAATAGCACCAAGTTCTGGGAAATTATCTAAGAAAAATTCAAAAACAATACCAGTGTAATAAGCATGTCCACGCATTATTCCTAAATCTATCTGAGCATTTTTTATTCCCATGGAATCTAACAATTCCATAAATTTATCTAATTCTGCAACAGCAGATTTTAAAGCATCTGACGCATCTGCAAAACACTTATAACCATCTGTAAATACTTTATTTATTTCTTTTGCAGCACGTTCACCGGTTTCTTCAACCAAGCCTTCATAAAAATCTTTTATTTTATCTTTTTTATCAATTAAAACAAACGCTGCACGCTGTTGCGCATCATTTAAACCTAAATACGCAAACATAGCATTCCAAAATCTTCTGTTACCAATACGAACATTTACCGGCCCTATAAATTCTTCTACAGATTTATAAGCATCTGCCAACGTAGCCACAATTTCTGCGTCATAATTTTCAGACAAATTATCTATACCCATTATATCTAAATCCATCTGATAAAATTCACGATATCTGCCACGTTGTGGGCGTTCACCACGATAATTACGTGCAAATTGATATGCACGGAAAGGAAAAACTAAATCATTCATATGACCTGCAACATATCTTGAAAGTCCGACAGTTCCATCATATCTAAGTCCCATTTTAGTATCACCTTTTTGGAACAAAAACATTTGTGTTTCTATTTCATCCCAATTATCTTTATCTGTCAAAACTTCTGCGCGTTCTATTGCAGGTAAATCCAAATGTGCAAAACCAGCGGTTTTTAAAACTTTTTGCATACGCATTGCACACTCGTCAAAGCAACGCTGTTGCAGAGGCAACAATTCTATAAATCCCGATAATGTTTTTGTTGGTTTTAAATCCATTTTTTAAGTCCTATTTTATATAACATCAAAAAATCTACGACACATTAGTGTCAATTATATCACAAAAATAAATAAAACGCTATAAACAGTCGCCCAACAGGGCGTGATGCAAATGAAAAAGAAACAACAAATTTGAAATCATGATTTGATTTTACGATATATTTTTCAAATTTCAAGATTAAAAATATGTGTGTAATTGCGCTCCATATTGATTTAACCAGCGTTTTGCTCGTTCTACACCAAACCCATACAACTCGGAAACTTGATGCCAAAAAGCCGGTGAATGATCCATATGTTTTTTATGTGCCAATTCATGCATTACAACATATCTCATAACCTCTGGCGGAGCAAATGCAAGCCTCCATGAAAAAGACATAGTTCCAGAACTAGAACAACTGCCCCAACGCGAAGACGTATCGCGAACAGCGACCCTGCTTGGCCAAAATTCCCTTGGCACAGTTCTTATAATTTGCTTTACCGACAATAAAAACTGACTTTTTATAAAATCTCTTACCCTACGCTCTAACATATCGGCATTACCGCCAACTATTAGCACACAAGTTCCATTATCACATTCTATGAATTCATTTCCACGACGCGATTCATCATGTTTTATTTCTACTTTTTTTCCTAAAAATTCTATGATATCGCCAGAAACTATTTTTTGTTTAATCGGAGCTTTTGCAAATATACGTTCGCACCATACACGCTTTTGTTCCAAAAATCTAACTGCAGATAAATTCGGCGTTAACCAAGGTTTAGAAATAACAATTTCGCGTACTGGTTGTGTTTTCGGACGCAAGGTTATATTTCGCAGTCCACGACGCGAACGAATAACAACAGGGACAGCCTCCCCTGACGATAAAACAAATTCATAATCTGACATTAATGTTATTTTAATTTTTTAGAAATATCGCGCACAATCGTATCTATGTCAAATCCAAAATATTTATAAACATCTTCGCCACTACCAGACACACCGAAAGAATCTATTCCGACAACCGCATCTGCAAATTCAAACCAAGGCGCACTAGCAGAAGCTTCAATAGCTATAACATAACCTTTTAACACGGACTTTTTATACGCTTCATCTTGCATACGGAACAGTTCTACAGAAGGCATGCTGACGACTTGAACATCATTTCCTAATTTCTCTGCAACCGCAACAGCCAACGGAACTTCACTGCCCGTTGCAATTATAGTAGCACGTACACGACGCTTTTCTGCAGGCTTTATAATATATCCACCACAAGACAAATCTACATCATCTGGAGTATTAATTTGCTTAATTTTTTGACGAGATAATATTATCGCTGTCGGCCTTTCTGTTTCAGCAATCGCCCTACACCAAGCAAACTTTATTTCCTGTGCATTACACGGTCTAAAAACATTTAACCCTGGCATTAAACGTAAAGAAGCCAATTGTTCAACAGGTTGATGAGTCGGCCCATCCGCCCCAACAGCAATACTATCATGAGTAAACAAATAAATCACAGGCAACTTAGACAACGCTGCCAATCGTATTGCAGGACGCATATAATCACTAAACACCAAAAATGTAGAACCATACGGTCGTAACCCAGCAACAGCCATACCATTCATAATTGCGCCCATTGCGTGTTCACGAACACCATAATTAACAAAATTTCCTTCAAATTTTCGCGGGCCTATAACAACATGTGCTTTAGTTTTTGCGCTGGTACTGCCGGACAAATCAGCACTGCCACCGACCAAATTAACACCACTAGCAACCAAAGATTCTAAAAACATCCCCGATAATTCACGAGTAGAAATATCCTTATTTACAATCGGAGCTTTTACAGTTTTAGGACAAACATCTGCACGATTTAAAATATATTTAGCAGGCGCATCTTTTGCGACAGAAGCCCATAATTTTTGTCCTGACAAAGAATCGAACTGACTTATAAGCTGTCCCATTTCTTCGTCAGACAAAGAATACCCATGTGCAGCGGAAGAACCAGCCAAACTAGAATCTTTACCTATAACTGTTTTACATTGTATAAACGTAGGCATACAGTCATTAATCGATGCATAATTTAATGCCTTATCAATTTTATTAAAATCGTTACCAGGAATTTTTAAAACAGACCACCCTGCTGCCTGCATACGTTCTGACATATTAATATCCGTCAAAGCCGCGCCATCTATACTTATTCCATTATCATCCCAAAGCAAAACAAGATTATCCAGCTTATACCTGCCAGCGAAAGCGATTGCTTCTTGCGCAACCCCTTCCATTAAATCGCCATCACTGCATAAACAATATACAATTTCATCTGATTTTTTTATTTTTGCGGCCAACGCCAAACCAACTGCATTTCCTACTCCCTGCCCCAAAGGCCCAGTTGTTGCGAAAATGCCATCAATTCCAAACTCTGGATGACCAGGCAACCCACCAATTTTTCTAAACGAATTTAAATCAAGAATATCATAACCTGCTAATTTCAAAACAGAATATAACAAGGCACTGCCATGCCCTGCAGACAGAACAAATTTGTCCTGTCCACGACGTAAAAAATTAGCATAAATAGAAGTAATTATATCTGCCGCATCTAATACAATACCAACATGACCAGAGCCAGCAGAACGCACTGCCGTCAAAGCAAAAGCCTTAACAGCATCGGACATTTCTTTTAATTGTTTAGCATCAAATCTCATTTTGTGATATTATATCATAAAACAAGGAAATTAAAAATGTTAAAAATATGGACAGATGGTAGTTGCTTGGGGAATCCCGGTCCTGGCGGATGGGCTTTTGTTGCAACAAACGGCAAAGAAACTGCCGAACGTAGTGGCGGCGAAAAAGACACAACAAACAACAGAATGGAATTGACTGCCGTAATTCGCGCATTAAGTGCCGCCCGTCATCATGACGAACTTGAAATTCACACAGACAGCCAATACGTAAAAAACGGAATGCAATTATGGCTTGCACAGTGGAAGAATAACAACTGGAAAACAGGGGCAAATAAACCTGTAAAAAACAAAGAATTGTGGCAACAGCTAGACTCTGTATCTCAGGGCAAAAAAATACATTGGGTATGGGTAAAGGGACACGCCGGCAATGAAATGAATGAACGGTGTGATGAACTGGCCAGAACAGCTGCAATGAATGCTTAAAAAAACACCCACCAAATGGGTGTTTTTTATTATCCTTTATACCCCAGCGCGACTATAAACATTTCAACAGAATCTTTACGCGATGCAGGCGGTTTAATATGATGAACCGTTTCAAACTTTTCTTTTATCTGCTTTAATAAATCGCCCGTTGTTCCACCAGTAAAAGATTTAGCAACAAACGTTCCACCTGGTTTTAACGCACGCAAAGCAAAATCAAAAGCATATTCCAATAAAACCATTTGGCGTAAATGGTCTGTTTTCTTATGCCCAACCGTATTTGGCGCCATATCAGACAAGACAACGTCTACCGTACCATTTTTCGCTGCATCATCTGGCAAGTTTAGCTTTTCGACCAACCATTGCAAAGCTTCATCAGACGTAAAATCACCTTGATAGAACTCAACGTCTGGTATTGGAACAATTTCCAATAAATCCATCGCAAAAACCTTTGAACGTGGGAAAGTTCTTACAACATACTGCGTCCATGACCCAGGGGCAGCGCCTAAATCAACAACGACCTGTCCATTTTTCAAGAACTTAAAACGTTCATTTATTTCTATCAGCTTATAAGCCGCTCTTGCACGGTAACCATCTTTATGAGCCCGTGCAACATAAGGATCAGCGGCCTGACGTTGAATCCAAGCCGCCGAAGATTTTTTTGATGCGATTTTCTTATTTAATATTTTCATATAAAAACTATATCACGCGTTGTCTCAGAGAGTTTTTCTTATTTTCTATTTCTGTTTTTTTCTTTCTATAAAAATCTATTGCTCTTTTCAAAGCGCGTCTACGAGGTGACAACCCCAACTTTCTTTCTTCTACAGAAAAAGAAAATGTTCTTTTTACATCATCTTCATATTTTACTTCTACATCATAGCTCATCAATACACGGCCTGCATCTTTAAAATCCATATAAACGGCTTTTGGCGCATCAACTGCGATTGGATTAGTTACGAAAATGCTTTTAAAAAAGTTTTTGATACCACCTAAATTTTTCCATTCCATTTTTAATTCCCTGACTTTTTTAGTTTTTCCATGACGGCTTCCATCCCCCCCATTCTTTGAATCATAGCCATCTGCTGACGCATTTTAGTATACTGCTTAATCATATGTTCTACATCACGAACCGTACAACCTGCAGTTTCTGCAATACGAGTCTTCGCATTCGCAAAGATTTTTTCTGGGTCTGCACGTTCTTCTGCAGTCATAGCTTCAAGTATTTTAATCTGCGCATCTACACTGCCATCTTTTATTTTTTCTTTCATCGCAGACACTGCACCAGACATACCAGGAACCATTTTCAACAGTCCACTAAAATTGCTCATTTTCTTTATCTGTTTTAACTGTACCAACATATCATTCATATCAAACTGACCAGACATCATGCGCTGTGCAGTTTCTTTCATACCACTTGGCAACTTTTCTTCCATCTTTTTTAATTCTTTTTCATCGATTTGTGGTTCTGTAACGACATTATCATTTTTTTCGACTTTCTTTTTTCCGAAACCAAACATACGTTTACTCCTTTTACTTACAGTTTATTTTTTCTTTGGCGATTTGTCCAGATACTTCTTTAAATATTTTCCTGTCAAAGACTCTGGATTATCAGCAACTTGTTCTGGGGTTCCTGTTGCTATTACCCTGCCGCCACCTGCACCACCAGTTGGTCCCAAATCAATAATCCAATCCGCTGTTTTTATTACTTCTAAATTATGTTCAATTACTATTACAGTATTTCCTTGGTCAACCAGCTCGTGCAATACAGATAACAACATTTTTATATCTTCAAAGTGCAGACCTGTTGTTGGTTCATCAAGAATATAAATTGTCTGTCCCGTGCTGCGTGCAGCCAATTCTTTTGATAGCTTTATTCTTTGCGCCTCACCACCAGACAAGTCCAAAGAACTCTGCCCAAGTTTTATATAATCCAAACCAACTCGTTTTAAAAGTTCCAGCTTTCTTGCGATTTGCGGCACATTAACAAAGAATCTGTACGCCTCATCAACAGTCATATTTAAAACGTCTGCTATAGATTTACCTTTATATTTTACTGCCAACGTTTCTTCATTATATCTAGCACCATGACATTTATCACATTCTACATATACGTCTGCCAAGAAATTCATTTCTATCTTTATTTGACCGTCACCTTGGCAAGCCTCGCAACGTCCACCTTTTACATTGAAAGAAAAGCGTCCAGACGTATAACCACGTGCCTTGGATTCCGGCAAACCTGCAAAGAAGTCTCTTATATTAGAAAAAACACCGGTATATGTAGCAGGATTACTGCGTGGCGTACGTCCTATTGGCGACTGGTCAATATCAACGACCTTATCAACATTTTCCATACCACGAATAATATCGTGCTTACCAGTTTCTATTTTACTGTTATACAACGCACGCATTAAAGCAGGATATAAAGTATCTAATAACAATGTTGACTTTCCGGACCCCGAAACACCAGTCAAAGCAATGAACTTGCCCAACGGGAAATCTACATTAATATTTTTTAAGTTATTTTCACATGCACCGCAAACAGAAATTACATTCCCATTACCCTTACGACGAGTTTTAGGAACTTCTATTTTTCTGGCCCCCGACAAATATAAACCAGTCAAAGAGTCTTTACACTTTATAACGTCTTCTGGTTTTCCTGCTGCAACAACATTACCACCATTTACCCCGGCGCCACGACCAATATCTACCAAGAAATCAGCGGCCCGCATAGCATCTTCATCGTGTTCGACAACGATTACTGTATTATCCTTATCTCGCAACATTTTTAAAGTATCTAACAGTTTATCGTTATCACTTTGATGCAAACCTATAGATGGTTCATCTAATACGTATAAAACTCCTGACAAGCCACTTCCTATTTGTGATGCCAATCTTATACGCTGTGCTTCACCACCAGACAACGTACCAGACATTCTGGACAAGGTTAAATATCCCAGTCCAACATTTTGCAAGAACTGCAAACGACTTGTAATTTCTTTAAGAATTATTCTGGCTATATCATTATCTTTTTTAGACAAACAGTTCGGCAAATTTTCAAACCAGCGCAAAGAATCATCAACCGCCATATCACAAACGTCCATAATATCTTTACCGTTTATCTTTACGCACAAAGCTTGAATATTTAAGCGCTTTCCATGACAAACAGGACATGGCTTTTCAGATTGATACTTTGCAAGTTCTGTTCGCATGGCTTCTGAATCTGATTCGCGCCAACGTCTTTCTATATTCGGTATAACGCCCTCATAAGGTTTTTCGTAAACAAAACCATTCCAATTTATCTTTATAGGCTCGTCACCGCTGCCGTACAAAATTAAATTCTTTTGTTCTGGAGTTAAAGTATGCCACGGTTTAGTTAAAGGTATTTTGTATTTCTTATGTAAAGCATCCAACAAATGTTCAAACTGACTCAACATACCACCGCGCGACCATGGTGCAATTGCCCCTTCCAATATAGATTTTGACGGGTCAGGAATAACCAAATCTGGCGACATATTTAATTGCACACCCAATCCATCGCAAGCACTACATGCCCCCATAGGCGCATTAAAAGAAAATAAACGAGGCTCTATTTTAGGTACCGTAAAGCCACTTACTGGACATGCATAATTCTGAGAATACAAAATATCCTCATTCGTATCCAAGCGTCTTACCAAAACAGACCCAGGGACCAAACGCAAAGACCCCTCAAACGAAGAGTACATTCTGGATCTAAAATCTTCTAAATCAGAGTCTTTTATATCTTGCGCTGGTATTTGCAATCTGTCAACTATGACAAAAATACTATGTTTTTTATTTTTATCTAATGGCGGAACAGCCGATAAATCGTACAATTCATTATCTATTATTGCACGTTGATATCCCTGTTTAACCAAAAACGCTAATTCCTTCTTATACTCACCTTTTCTTTCACGAACAAGTGGTGCCATTATAAATATTTTTGTTCCGGCTGGTATTTTCAAAGTCCAATCAACCATTTCCCCAATAGTCTGTGACTTTATAGGCAACCCAGTTACAGGCGAATGCGGGACGCCTATACGAGCCCACAACAATCTTAAATAATCATAAATTTCTGTTACCGTACCAACCGTTGAACGAGGATTTTTAGACGTAGTTTTTTGTTCTATTGATATAGCCGGCGCCAAACCTTCTATTGTATCAACGTCTGGTTTCTTTTGCATATCCAAGAATTGGCGCGCATAAGACGATAAAGACTCTACATACCTGCGCTGTCCTTCGGCATAAATAGTATTAAAAGCCAATGACGACTTTCCAGAACCGGATACGCCAGTAAAGACCACCAATTTATTTTTTGGTATGTCTAAATCAATATTTTTAAGATTATTTTCGCGTGCACCGCGAATTTTTATTACGCCACTCATGATGAAGAATATAGCTAAAATAATATAAATTTCAATAGAAAGGGCGAAATTTCTTTCGCCCCAGTTTTTTAAATATTTCTAAACTTATTCTGCTACTGTCGGAACTTCTTTTACAATCAAAGAATCCGCAGACAAAACAATTCCAGATTTTCTCACATGATTAGCCCCTTGTTTAGGTGCCAACACGCCATCAACCCAGATATCTACACCACCGGCATTACCGAACGTTGCTTTATACTTATCACCAGATGGTACATAGTAAATATCACCAGGAACCAAAACGCGACTAAAAATAGTATTTCCGCGACCATCTTCCACCTTTACCCAAGATTCTTGGCTGGCCTGCAAAATAATTTCAGCATTTTCAGCGTTTTCCGTACCAAAACGTTCGCGAACCGCAACCTTATACTCAGGTTCTTGTACTGCAACAACCGGTTCAACAACAACATTATTTACAGCTTCTGAGCTTTCTTTAGGGACAAACAATAACAACGCCATAACCAAAGCAATTACTGCGACAACGCCACCCAAAAACCATAACCAATTCTTCAAAACAAATTTATAAGCAGATTTCAAAGATTTCTTTAAATTTTTTACATCCACATTTTCTGCCCCAGGAACAGCACAAGTATTTCCTTTATCTCCGGCAGTTTCGTCTTCGCAATCAGGTATCAAACCCATTTCTCTTTTTAATTTAGTAACTATTTCATCAGGATTCAAACCTAATTCCATTGCGTAATTACGCGCAAAACCCAAAATATAAACTGTTTCTGGTATTTCTTTATAATTACCATCTTCCAAAGCCTGTAAAAATTCTTCACGAATACATAATAACTTAGCAATTGTTGTTATTTCACGCTTACGACGACCAGTTGTTCTAGCATTACGCAAAATTTCGCCAACTGTCATTTCTACTGGTGTTTCAACGTTATTTTCATTCATAATTTTCCCCTATTTAATTAAGAACAATCATAGAATCTATATACGTAATTAGCAACTCCAAAATTCACGAATTGCTAATTTTAAATCTTTTTCTTCTGTTAACTGATTAACTTTTATACGAAATTCTGCGGAATTTGGCATACCAGAAGAATACCAAGCAGCATGCTTTCTGAACATTTGTACAGCAGTTCTTTTTCCATAATAGTCCAACATACTATCCAGATGCTGTAAAACAACATTTCCTACATTACCTGGTTTTGTACATTTTCCGGTCAATTCACCAAGCAACCAAGGCTTACCCAACATTGCCCTGCCTATCATTGCCCCATCATAACCCAAATTCTGTACCTTTTCTAAGTCTGAAACGTTTTTTATATCACCGTTTCCTATAACAGGAATCGGAAAATCTGGTTTTGGTGACAGTTCCGAATTACCAAGATATAATTGAGCTCTGGTTCTACCATGCAAAGCGACAAAACTTACCCCGCAATCAACAGCAATTTTCACCAAGTCCTGCCAGTCTTTATGTGCATCATCCCAACCGAGTCTGGTCTTTATAGAAACGGGTATTTTTACAGCCTTTACCACAGCAGTCATTATCTTTCCCGCCAAGACATGATCGCGCATTAGATACGCACCTGCCCCACTACGAGTTGCAACTTTTGGAACAGGACATCCCATATTTATATCAATCCAAGCAGCACCATTATCCTGCAATATTTTAGCAGCCTCTGCCATTAAAACTGGTTCTGCTCCAAAGATTTGCGTGCCTATATTGCCTTCTTCGTCATACCTATCAAAATTTCTTAAACAATTTTTATGCATACCGACCAAAGAATGACAAGAAATCATCTCTGTATACAACGGAGAATCAGGTGAAAACAATCGAACCATTTTACGAAATGGTTTATCTGTAATTCCTGCTAATGGGGCACCAAAAATTTGCTTATTAGTAAACATTTGTGATATAATGCCATCTATGAAAGGAAAAATCAAAAATTTATTTAGTTTCATTGGTGCGGCATGGCGCGGCAGTTTTCGTGGCAAAATTGGTGTTGCGCTGAGTATTTTTGCTGCATTTATGTTTGTACGAATTTTCTGGGGGGACGTAAACGTTCAAAATTTCGTAATAAACATATGGCGTCTAAATGCCGAACAAGAACAGTTAAATCAAGAACAAGAAAAATTAAACACAATAAACAGACATATCGAATTATTGCAGGGATATAGTACAGATTACGTAGAAGAACTTGGATTAAAATATTTAAACATAGGAAATCCAAAAGCAAAAATATTAAAATTATAAAAACACCGCCTTTTCGGCGGTATTTTTAATTCAGATACACAATCATTCCGTTTAGGAACATTGCGAACAATTGCCATGCTATGTACGGCCAAACCAAATAAGAAGCAGAATGTCTGATTTGATAGAAAGCACGCGCCATCCATATAGATATAGCGAACAAAACGACAAGTTCTATCAACGCAGCACCAGCCATTTGCAATCCGAAGAACAAATAAGACCACAAAGCGTTCAAAGCCATATGAGCAACAAACAACCAATAAGCTTTTGCTTTACTTTGTTTAGTCTTATCAATCATGATTAAGAACAACGCCACACCCAGCAAGAAATAAAGAATTGGCCAAACAACGGCGAAAACCCATCCATCGGGCGTAAGCATAGACTTATTTAAAGCGTTATACCATAAATCCGAAGGTCCATTAGGGGAAAACATCATACCTATGAACGAAGGGATAAATGATATAACGATAGCGAGAATAAATTGAAAAAACTTTTTCATTTTCTAACTCCTTGATTCACGAGCTATTGTATCAGAAAAAAAGAAAATCTTTGACAGGAACGATTTCATAAAAAAAAGCAAGACCAGCACTTGAAATTTAAATAAAAATGATATAAAGTAAGACGTAACGCGCCCTTAGCCCAGCTGGATAGAGCATCGGATTTCTAATCCGCAGGTCGCAGGTTCGAATCCTGCAGGGCGCGCCAGAAATTGAAGCCGACTTCATGTCGGTTTTATTTTTGTGCAAGCCCCAAGATTTGAACCTGCGAAGGAGCAGTTCGAACCGCAGTAAAAAGGTGGACGAAAGTACACCGATTGCGCAAAGCGCAATTTTACAAGGTGACAAAGTAATCCTGCAGGGCGCGCCAGAAATTGAAACCGACTTCATGTCGGTTTTTATTTTTGTGTAAGCCCCAAGATTTGAACCTGCGAAGAAGCAGTTCGAACCGCAGTAAAAAGGTGGAAGAAAGCACACCGTTCTGCAAAACGTGACATAATATTAATAATATCAAAAATTAAAACCGCCATATTGGCGGTTCTTTTAGACTAATTTCTTTAATCTTAATAATTCTATATACATATAAATATCGGCTGCAGCATACAATAGTAATGCAACTGCCAAATAATATACAACTGCGACCGCACCTATAACAGGATAAAACAACAAGAATATAGATACCCCTGTTAATATTAAAGCCATTACTAAATCAAACCAATAATGACCGAAGCGCGCTCTTACCATATTTATTGCAAATATTAATGCTCGCAAGGACTTAAACATAAATAATATTATAAATATATATGCCAGACTTATCATAGAACCAACAGGATATATACAAAACAAAATCCCCAGCACAACATTAACCAAACCAAACAAGACATCAAACCAACCACCACCAAAATCTTTTGAGGTCATAAAACCGGCTATTGTTCTATACAATCCGAATACCACCAACGCACAACCAATTATAAGTGTTAAAACCGCTAAAAATGCAACTGGCTTTATAAACATTAAAACAGCAGCAATACCAAACAACAAAGCTTCACATATCAATAATGGCGCACTTTTATTATATAAACGTTTTATAGACGAAGCGATTGGATTTTTAATTTCTTCATAAGACTTTTTAGCCTTTTTCATATTTATCTCCTTTCTAAAAAATATTAAAAATCATAATAATTGTTATTGTAATGCATAAACCAAGACATTTCAAGTCATGTCTTGGTTTTAGGACTAGGAAAGTATTAAAAATTAATAATTAAAACATTACTCTTAGACCGACTTTTGGCACTAAAGAGTTTATACTTGGCTTGAAAGTATAATAATAATCAACACCTATATCGAAACCGATATAATCAAAGTTTATACTAATTCCTGTATAAGCACCCAACATGGCAGAATAGCCTTTTTCAGAGGCTTCCGTATTAGTATTATTATAAGAAATTATCGCTTCATAATTATTTACACCTGCCCCTGCCCCCAGATACCACGCAAAATATTTTGAAGACAAAACATCATAATACCCATTTATCATCAATGCACGTTGGTCAAGGGTGGCAACTGTTTCATTTAACAAGGAACTGAACATTTCACTAACCGTTGCACGTTCTTGCAAAGCCAGTTCTAAACGTACCTTCTCTTTCTGTGCACCAACAGCAAAATTAAACATACCTTGGAAACCACTGATATCATAGTTCATAACTGTTGCATCGGAATAAGTAAAACCTGCATCGGCTCTTAAATAAGGGTTCCAATTGTTTTGTGTACCGGCAAGTGCCAGTGACGGGCTCAAAGCAAATATGGCAAAACATATTTTTTTCATTTTTTTCTCCTGTTGTCATAAAAAACTTTCAAAAGTCCGATGAACATTAGGCTAATATACCAATATGTAAAAAGCTATATGAATTAAGCATAAACACCACTTGATTTTTTATGAAATTTTTGATATAATATTGCCGAAGTTTCAGACGCCAACTTGGCGTCTTTTTTCATTTCTTTTCTTTCAAAAAAATAACTCAACCCAAAAGGCATAAACATGTCAAAACAAATACAAATTCGTCGTGGCAGCGCGACGGAGCATGAAAATTTTACTGGTGCCATTGGCGAAATCACAATGGATACAACAAATAAAACGCTGCGCGTTCATGATGGCGAAACCACTGGTGGCATAATTCTTGCCAAGGAATCAGAATTAGAATCGGCAGACTATGTAATAGAAAGCCAAATGCCTACGGAAGAAAACGGTTACACATGGTATAGGAAGTATAAATCCGGATGGCTTGAACAAGGCGGCATATATGATGCTGGTTCCAGCAAAAGAGATATATTAAAAACAATAACATTTGTAAAACCATTTAAAACTGCATGGTCATATTCATTCAAATCAATAGGCATAAACGATACAACTACAAATCCATCTTCAATGCAATATGGTGCTAATGGTAATAAAACAACTTCTATAAATTCTTTTTGTTTCGGTTTTTCTACAAATGATACAGCAAGATATCAAGTATGGTCTGCTGTTGGTTATGGCGCTTAAAAAGGATACATAATGCAAATAAACGACATATTTATTTTAGAGCAATATGATGAAGCATATAAATTTGTAATAAAAAATAAAAAAACAACGATTAAAGACCTTGGCAATGGGAAATATCAAATTGTAGAAATCCCGCCATTAAACAAGAACGAACAAATTTTACAAAAACGCCAAGAGCGTAATTTTTTATTAGAAAATACAGATAAATATATGATATCTGATTATCCAATTACAGAATCGGAAAGGCAAAAATTTATAAAATATCGACAATATTTAAGAGATATTCCACAGAATGCGGAATTCCCAGAAATAGAAATAAAAAGATATGAAAATTTTACAACAGAATAAAAAAAGCCCAATTGGGCTTTTTTTATTCGTATCTTTTACAGATTTTTTCTATTAAATCTTTTTCTGAATAATTTTTAACGTCATATTCCTTTACAAATTGCTTATCTACAGCAGGTAAATTCTTTACAGAATATAAATTTAGAACTTCAGAAGAATTTAAAATATTATTTTTAAAATCTGTATATATTAAATCAGCTTTAACCCCCGATGTTGATAAAAGAACAGCTAATCCAGAAGCCAAAGAAATAAAACCCGAAGACATTACTGCAAGAATAAACATTTCTTCTATATCTGGTTTTATATTCAAAACACCTTTCATATTTATTGTTTCATCAAAAGAATTTACAATAACTTCATAGCCCATATCTTTTAATTTTTCTATTAACAAAGCCCAAAAATCGTCACTAAGATGTACCAAAGAAGTTGCAGCCGGACAAACAAAAACAAATTTCTTGCTTGTTAAATTATTTTTCAATAATTCCGAAACTCTGGCCTTTTTTTCCTTACTTATTTTGGGTATTTCTGGTGAAGTTAAGTATGATTTAAAATCTTTAACAATAAAATCATAAAAATTTATTTCTTTTCCAGAATCATAAATTTTTTTCATATTTTCAGCGATTTCTAACGTATGACAAAAGATACGATGATTTTCAAAACTCGTAACATCCTGCGTTAAAAATAAATTTAAGTCATATTGTTCTATTGGAACATATACAACATCTGCATAATTCTTAACAAACATTTCATAAAAAGGTATGTCCTTTTTGCGCCAAACGACAACAACAGGCTTCTTTGATTTATTGTAATTTATCCAATCCTTTATATGAGATAAATAAACATAAGTTTCACCGATATTATGCCGGCTAATATAAATATCATCATAATCACACTGTATTTTAGAACACAATGATTGCAAAAATTCTTTTGTTCTATCTTTTATATAAACTGGTATACCTAATATTTTAACTATTTTATACTTAGTATATTTCCTTTGATAAACTGGGATTCCTAAAAATCTGGTTATTCTAGCGCCGTCATCTAAATATTTAGTATGATGCAATAGCCCACCCAAATAAATTTTTCTATCTTTTTTTGGGTTAGCGTTTATTACAAAATGCTTATAAATAGAGAATCCCAGAACAGAAACATTCTTATAAAAATTAGGTTTAGGGTTCTGTATATTATTTTCAGGAAAAGCTTTTGACCTGCCCGCCAAATCATTAAACAAATGTTGCCAAAATCTATGTAATTGCTTATTAGATTTTTTTGAAAAGATACGCTTTATTGTTTCTTTAACATAACTTCTATGAAGACTATTTACATAATTTTGTAAATTTTTTGTAAAATCAATACCTTCCCATGTAAAGCCACTAATTTCCCAATTATAAACTTGTATTTCATTTATATTAGTTTTTTCATCAAAAGGGAATTCTAATGATTTATATTCTCTTCTAAGTTGCGCAGGATAAAAAGCATATAATCTTTCACCAGCCCCAACCAAAACGTCACACAAGCCGCTGCGCAAAGAAAAAACATAAGCACAATTTAAACCCAAAGCTACCACATCTTGTAAGGACAAACCTAAATCAAAGGCAGATATTCCATGATTTATTTCATATCTTTTAGAATTTACTATTATTGTATAACCTTTTTTATGAACTTGCTCTGCGATAATATTCCAAAATTCCGGAGCAAACTCTAATGCCGTAGCAGCTTCTGGTGCAAAAAGAACAATTTTTTCAATTGGTGCTATTTTTTTCAATGCTTTTTTGGCGGTTTCGGACAAAGTTATATTATTTTTCGGTATAAGAAATTTAAAATCATCATCTATACCTATATTTTTTGCCCAACGAAAGCACCAATATTTATCATAATCTAAGAAACCGTTTATTAAATTGTCACAAATAAAAGGCTCGCCTTTAGCTACAGGAACTCCCGGAAACATTGCCTGAAAGAACAAATCGTCCAAACCGTTTAATTGATTTGACGTTGGTTTAACTCCTTTAAAATACCAATCTACCAAGTTAAAATTTTTTCTTACACAAGAATCCAGGTCATAAACAGAATAATCTCGTATGCCATATATTTTCATCAAAAATTCATGTTGAGGTCGAACTATAAAATGCAACTTTGATTTATATAGCTTTTCAAACTCTTTCTTTAATCCAATTGCATAAAAAACATCCCCCAGGTGCTTATGCAGCACCAAATTATAAGCATCTTTCCTACACAATTTTTTAATATCAGAATAAAAATCGCCTAACCATGCGTGATAAAAACTACTGTCCATATCATACACCTATTTCAAAAAAACTAAATCATATTATTCTTTTTTAAATCTTCATAAACGTCTGGCACATAATCCACTCTACGAACACCCATTTTTACAACCTTGGCAGGATTTCCTGCGATTATCGTATAAGAGTCATCAAACTTTCTCGTAACAACACTCATTGCCGCTACAATTGTATAATCAGGCAACTGTGTATTTTTTCCTAAGAAAGAATGCAATCCAATCCAACAATTATTACCTATTACTACTGGCCTTTTCGCCTTATTTAGAAGCTCCCCAGTTTCGTTATTGACAACAGAATGCCCATCTGCAGCAAACAGAACAGAGTTTTCAGCAAAACGACAGTTATTTCCAATAAACACTTTATGTCCCGATTCCGTTAATACAAACAGAACATTATCATTTATACGAACATTATCCCCTATAACGAACTCGCACCCCCCACGTCCAGTCCAATCCGCAACAAAAATTTTAGAATTTCTAATGAAACCCTCATAATCTTCTGTATGCCTACCAATATTAACTTTATGATTATTACCTTCTAAAATTATTGTCAGCCCCTGCAATATCTCTGGACAACCTATTTTCACAACATTATTATTTCCAGTTATAAAAACCTCCAAGCCACTCACAACTTTCGTTGTTTCAACATAATCATTCTTATCATTATCCCACACAAGCAACTTATTATTTTCCCCATGAAAGACGTATTCTGTTGGTGCATGAAAAACATTTTGTTTTTCTACGTCTAAACGTGCGACAGCTTTGTTTAACTCCGCAATTTTTTCATTATTTTCATTAATGCGCCTATCTAAAAATTCAAATTGAGATGCAATTTCAGCAATTCTATCGCACATTAATTTTTTTCTAAACGCACGACGTTTATCTGTATTAGGAATAAAAGCACACAAACAATTTACAAAAAATTTCTTCATAAAAAAAATAACCTCTATACCTTATTTCAAACTTTCTACGATTTCTTTATATGTACGGCCTGCCCGTTTTGAACCAAACATACCGCTAGCAGTACCACAAACAAACTCCTCGACACCTCTATCTGCCCATTTTGCTATAATTTCAGGTGAAACACAACCATCAATTCTTATTGTAAAATTCCTGTTCGGTATATTTACAAGTTGTTCCAGCTTCTCTTCAACTTCTGGTATTGCAACTTGACCTGCAAAACCAGGATGAACCCGCATAACCAATAACGTATCTATCAAAGGAAATAATGTTTGAATTTCTTCTATACTAGTATTAGGGTTTACCGCTAATCCAGCCTTTTTACCGTTTTCTTTTATTTCATACAAATAATTTGCGGCATTACCAGACTCATAATGTACATATATAATGTCTGCACCATACTTAAACGCATAAGGTAAATGAACGCTTGGGTCTTTTACCATTAAATGAACGTCCATAGGTTTATTCGTCATTTTACGAATTGCGGCAAAGTCCGCCCATGACAACGCAAAATTCGGAACGAATTCACCATCCATAATATCCATGTGATATTGATCAACACCAGCTGCATCCATTTCGGCAATTTCTTTAAAGAAACTACCGAAATCTGCACACATAATAGAAGGACACAATACAACTTTTGCCATAATTATGCTCTTTTTGGTTTTGCAATCATAAATTCACAGCCAGATACATCTAATTTTTCACCTGGTTCTAGTAATATCGCAGTTCCTGGCATAACTTTTATACCGTCAACCATTTTTTCACCACGCAGCATAACCGCAAAAGCAAACATATCGCCAGTATTTTCAAAAACATCCGTATTCTTTACAACTTGTGTAGAATACATACGTTCTTCAATTGCTTCACCATCAACATATTTTCTAGATTTTGATTTTTTATTTACATCTAAACAAGCCAAAGCTTTTTCTAATTGTAATGGGCGTTTGTTTCCGTTTTTATCAATACGGTCATAATCATAAAATCTATATGTTTTTTCGCAGTTTTCTTCTATTTCGAAATGCAAAGAACCCGCAGTTGCAGCATGCAAAGTTCCCCCAACGACATAAACATAGTCCCCTTCTTCACAAGGCATAGTGTCCAAAGTTTCTGCAATTTTACCTTCTTCTATTTTTTTGCGCATATCTTCAACAGATTCCGCCTTGCAACCATTATACATCCAACCCTTTGTAGGAGCCTGTAAAGTATAAAAAGATTCATTTTTACCGAAAGGTTTATTTTCTAATTTCTGCGCCTTTTCATCGTCTGGATGAACCTGAATAGACAAATCATCGTCAGCCTCAACCAATGCCATTAATATAGGCAGCTCTTCATATTTTTCCAAACCGTACTTTTCTCGATTTTCCAAGAACCATTCGTGTAAATTTTTACCTTTATCTTTACCAGAAATTATTTCATTTCTAAATTCTTCCGTATCAATTGCCGAATACAAATGTCCTATTTTCTGACAATCGCTTCCGCTAAACGGTGTTAATTTTGCTCCACCCCAAATAGTTTCATGAACGATAGGTTTTATTACTTGCATAATTAATCCTTTTATTTACTTTCGTCTATAACGATTTTTATATTTTCCAGTCCCTGATTTCTATCAGGAGATACAGCACAAGCACAACATAGACCAGATGGTTTTCTGTCGTTTATCAAAATTCTTTCACCCATAGGCATACCAAATAAAATTTGATCATATCGGACACCGTACTTTTCAAGAAAATCTTTAGTTTTCTGGGGTGCAAAATCCTCAAATCTTGCAGTTAATATAATGATATAATCCTGTTCCGGTATAGAGCGTAAAAACTCTAACGCCCCAGGCAACCATTTGTCTTCCCCAGTTTTATAACCATTATGTTCTACCAAAGTTCCGTCAAAGTCCAATATCCACGTGTGCGCAAGCGGAGAAAGAACCAAATCTTGCTTATTCATCATATTCCTCTAACCATTCATTAAACAACAATGTACCATTATAAAAAGCCACGCACATAGAATCAAAGTCTTCCCATGCATGCGACGCTAATGACAACCATATGATTGCATGAATAAGTTTTATTTCTTTTACATTTGCCTCAGTAGAAGGTATAGAATGTAAGAAATGTTCAACTAAACCTTCCCAACCACCACTATTAATTCTGAATTTAACTTCATCGTCTATGGCCAATTCAAACTTTTTTATATTAAACTGATCAAAATTACCTGCCAACGCATAATAAACTTTTGCCCAGTCATATCTAGGATCCCCTAAAATCTGAGATTTACCAAAATACCCACGGGCATCAATAAAGTATATTCTTCCGTTTTTATCAACCATAGTATTTGTTAACTGACAATCACCATGTATCGGACAATAATTTTTTATATCCATCAACGTTTTCAAAACCGCATTACGAAGTTTATGAGGCTTTGCCAAAACATTTATACAATCTTTTCCATTTATTTTTATTGTTTCGTCAAAAGCGAACGGTAACGCATATTGAATAGACAACAATCTATGAATGGTCTTTTTAAAATATTCTGTATACAAATCCCACGCAGATGCTGGCGCCGTTTCATAACTATGCATTTTTGACAAGCCAGAAACAATTCTATCCAAAGTCTGTTCTTTTTGTTTTTCATCTAAATCAGCCAAGAAAACGTTCGTGCCATCAATAAATTCCATAGTCAGAGGATCTGTACCATATAACTTTGGCATATCGGCAAAACCATGCTCGGCCAATTTTTTATACCATACAATTTCTCGATTAATTAACTTCTTAGCTTCCTCTGTTAACCCAGTTTTTACCACCTTTCCATCAATGAATTCTATTTTATTATACGGTCTGCAACGATTTGCCGTAGAATTAATCTTATTATAAGCCTCTAACGTTCCTACATCGATACTTCCCATCAAAGAAATTGGGCTAAGAGGGATATTTTTACTCTGCAACCATCTTGTAAAAGAACCTTCTTTTGGGAAATCATCAAACCAAGATTTATTGTTAAAAACATACAAACCAGCAACACCGAAACCAGGTTTTTCAACGTTTTCTAATTTTCCGTCAACCAAGCTCCAAGAACAAGGGAAATCAACAACGCCAACTTGGCATCCATCTTTTATTTCGTTTACCGAGAATCCCTCGGATAAAATAATATCAGACCAAATTATCATAAAAGGTTCGTTTTCTGGTATATAAGACACAGCCTCTTTAATACCAGCAGCATTTCCTTTTTCTTTCGACCTTACTAAAATATAATTAACATCTTTAGCAAAAGTTGCTAAATAATGGTCAAGCACATCAAACTTATAATCCCCAATTATAACGAATTCGTCTCTTGGATATTTTTTAAACAAGTGAAATATTATCGGCATATAATTTGCAGATATTAAAGATTTAGGTTTTACAGATGTTAAGCTCTGCATTCTGGTTCCCAAACCACCGGCTTGAATGATTATTTTCATATCATATACCCTTTTAAAATATGAACAATGATAGCATATCCGCGCTTTAAAAGTCAAACGAAATATCCATCAAATAACTAACAATAAACCACCAACAAAAGCTGGCGGTCGGGGAGTTCAAAAATCATACTTTACGAAAATGATTCCGGTGTTTTCGGCTATGCCTGTTATATAACGACCAGCTCCCCGACAACAATATCAGGGATATATCTGTGCACAATGCGAAAAAATTCGCTGTTACACATCGTAAAGTAAGGGCTTTTGACAACCCGAACCAACTTCTCTTGTTGATTCAAGTCAAAGCATACAACACAAATATTACAAAAGCAAATTTTTTATTTTTTTAAACAAAAATTAATACTCATAATAAATGGTTATGCAAAAAATTCCCCCCACCATTTATAATATTAATACACAAAAAAATTAGCTCCATAGGATTATTTACCGGTTAATAAAAATCCCTCTTCCAATCAAGAGGGATAAATTATTCTACTAACACACAAACACAAAAAAATTAATTTGTCATTTTATCCAAAGAAATGATTTCAACAACTTCATAACAACCATCATAATCTGCACCAAACCCATCTTCCATTTTTGGCAAATTCTTGACTTTTAGCTTTGCATGTACAGGGATGTAATTTCCCATTTCAATTGGCGCAATTTTTGAATACTCCTGATAAAGCGTTCCAGATTTATCAATAATCCAATATTCTTTCGTTTGTCCGCTTTCTACAAAAGACCTAACTTCATGTCCTAAAACGAGCGTTCCATCAACAACTTTCGTATTTTCCCCGCTACACGCAAACAAAAACAAAGCCGAAAAAACGATAAAAAATTTTTTTAGTTTATATAACATATTATCATCTCCTAACAATCTACACTTTAGTGTATAATATCAAAAATATGCAAAGCAATCAACATACTCAGCATATTTATATTCTGCCTTTATTATTATAAATACACAAAGCAATATACACCCAAGAACACATCACAAAACGCGCACTCTATAAGTATTTATCTATGGCTTATATGAATCCTAAAATTGTAAACGAACT
>CASEZC010000025.1 GCA_949292385.1 uncultured Pseudomonadota bacterium | reverse complement strand
TTTGGTGGGCATACAGAGACTTGAACTCTGATGGGTTTCCCCACTGGAACCTAAATCCAGCGCGTCTACCAATTTCGCCATATGCCCTTGTTTAAACTTTATTGCTGGTTCACATCCAGCACATCTACCAATTTGTTCGCTTTTTCGTAACTATCGTTACGGCTCACCACTCGTTAACGCTCGGCTTTGCTTTCGCTTGCCTTGCTTACTCGTATGCGCCATATGCCCGATAAAAAACGCCACAAAGGTAAGCGAACTTCATTTTATTATAAAAATTACTTGATTTCCAGTAAAATTTAACCTAAAATCTTCCTCAGAATAATAAAAGGTATATAAAATGGCATCTAAAAAAGGCAGCAAAGAAGTTGTAAAGCTAGAAAATAAAGAAACTGGCTATTTCTATACAACTACAAAAAATACAAAGTCAGAAAATACTGCTGGCAAAATGAAATTTCGTAAGTACGATCCAAAGTTACGCAAACATGTCGTTATGACAGAAGCTAAAATGCCTCACTAATGGCAATTTTGGAACCTATAAAAAAGTGTGCTTTTCAGCACATTTTTTGTTTTATCTTGTTTTTATTATTTTTTAAAACCCGCTTCCTGCGGGTTTTATGCTATTTACCAAACTTCCCACTACGTGGAAAACCAAGCGGTATTGTTCTGCCCTGTGAAGCACGTTTACCAACCCACGGCTGCCAATCTTCCAATTTTGTTGTACCACGACCCGTTGTCCAACCAAAACCGTCAGATGCATTAAAGAACTTTACATCCAATACATATGTTCTTTCTGCATTATACTTCTGTAATATTACACCTTTACCGCGTGTCATTTCTGGGATTTCTGACGCAGCAAAAATCAGTAGCTTATCATTTGAACCAGATATTGCAATGCTGTCTCCTGAAACTGGTATGCACATTATTGCAGGATTTTTTAAATCTGCATTCATTACTTGTTTACCAGTACGAGTCTGCGCCAAGCAATTTTCACCACTTACTACAAAACCTGTTCCATGACGACCAACCAACAGATACTTTGCAGTTAAATCCAAAACAAAGGCACCAACAATATTTTCATCTGCCCCGATATCTGCCATCATACGAACAGATTCGCCAAAACCACGTGCTGACGGCAAATCGTTTGCTGTTAAAGTAAACATCTTACCACCACTGGCAAATAGATTTATTTTGTCCGTAGACATAGCATGGAAAGCAAACTGCAATTCATCGCCTTCTTTGAACTTTAAATCTAAATTATTCAAGTCCAAGTGCCCCTTGGCCGCACGTATCCAACCCATAGTTGATAAAATTACAGTCAAAGGTTCTTTTTCTATAAACTCTTCAGCGTTTACAACAATTTCTTCTGTTTGTGGCAACCACTGCGTACGACGGCGACCAAGCTTTGTTTTTTTGTCATAACGTTTTTTAATGTCGGCAAACCAAGCTTTCAGTTGTTCGTTCTGCATTTCCTCGCTGCCAAGCAAATCTTGCAATTTTTTCTGTTCTGCAAGCAATTCTGCATCTTCGCGACGAATTTCCATTTCTTCCAATTTACGTAAAGAACGCAGACGAGTATTCAAAATCGCTTCAACCTGAACTTCAGTTAACTTAAATTCGGCAATCAAAACTGATTTAGGATCATCTTCATTACGTATAATTTCAATAACTCGATCCAAATTTAAATAAACTATCAATAAACCGCCCAAAATTTCCAATCTGCGCGCAATATTTCCCAAACGCCAGTTTGTTCTGCGTATCAATACATTTTTCTGGTGTGCGATAAATTCACGCAAAACATCCCCTATTCCCATTACACGAGGCGCACCATTCGTATCAATAACGTTAAAGTTCATATTGAACTTATATTCCAAGTCGGTCATTGCAAATAAGTGAGCCATCATCTTATCCGCAGGAACATTACGACTTTTCGGAGTTATAACTATTCTAACGTCCGTAGTAGACTCGTCAGATATATCATCCACCAATGGCAACTTTTTTGCATCAATCAGATTAGCAATTTGTTCTACTAACTTTGACTTTATTATTCCGTATGGTATTTCGGTTATAACAACTTGTTCTGCACCACGGTCTAATTTTTCAACTTCCCATTTAGCACGAATGCGAAATGCCCCGCGACCGGTTTCATAATTTTTTACAATCGTATCAAATGAATCTATTAAAACGCCGCCTGTTGGAAAGTCAGGCCCTATCATTTTCTTCATTATCTGAGCCGTTGTAGCATCAGGATTATCAACGACCAATGATAACGCATCACAAACTTCCGCGACATTATGAGTAGGTATATTCGTTGCCATACCAACAGCAATTCCCATACCACCGTTTGCCAATAAATTAGGGAAAGCACCCGGCATAACAACAGGCTCAACCGTAGTACCATCAAAATTCGGCATCATATCAACGCTGTCTTCGTCAATACCTTCCATAATCAACATTGCAGCGTCTGTCATTTTAGATTCCGTATAACGGTATGCAGCCTGCGGGTCACCGTCAATATTACCAAAATTCCCCTGCCCATCAATTAAAGGGTAACGGACAGAGAAATCCTGCGCCAAACGAACCATCGCATCATATACTGACGAGTCACCATGTGGATGATAATGACCTAAAACATCACCAACAACCGTTGCGCACTTACGAAAAGCGGCAGAAGGCGACAACTTTTGACGCAACATAGAATATAAAATTCTGCGATGTACCGGCTTCAAACCATCACGAACGTCAGGCAAAGCGCGAGATACAATAGTACTTACCGCATACGACAAATAGCGTTCAGACAAAGCATCCGAAAGCTGTTGAGAATCTATTCTTTCTACAATTTCTTTACTCATGATAGAAAAATTTAAAACATTTAAAAAAAAATAACAACAGAAAAAATACCAAAAAAACCTCAAAAATCGGCATTTAAAAAAATATTTTAAAATTTAATGATTTTTTACTTGAAATTTTATTTTTTCGTTCTAAATATGTATATACAAACTTTGGTTCCCTGTTTCAGGGCGGGCTGCAAAAAAAAGTATTTGTAAGTCGGGGCTTTAATTTTTTTAAGGTCTGAATGTACGTCGCGAATTGCTCTATCGCAACGAACCAATCAAAACAAAACATTTATGATTAATTATGCATACGGTTAATAACCGTAAGGCTGTTTGATTGCAAAGGGGGAAAATATGACTTTTAAAGAAACTGTTCCATACATAATCACTAGCGCGACAATGCTTTTCGGCTTTTCTCACGCGGTTGGCGGTTTTAACGAAAAGGAAAAAATTCTTTCTGATGCGAAAAGCGCAAGAAAAGAAGTTGTTAAAAATCCTTTTGAACAATTTACAAAAGATAGCGTAAATTGTGATTTTTTACTGGAAGCAAAAAAGAAAACTTCTCAGAAAGTAGTAACAGCAGAAGCACAGCGCTATGACGTTATTTATACCAGAGAAAACGGCAGCAAATTTAAGCGCAGCGGTGGAACACGCGCATGGCGCAATAATAACCCAGGCTGCTTAAGATATTCTGAATTTTCAATTTCCAATGGCGCAATTGGAAAGGCTGGCGGGTTTGCGGTTTTTCCAGATAAAAAAACTGGGGAAAAAGCTCTTTCAGCACTTTTGAAAACCAAAAGCTACTATAACCTAACAATTTCTGATGCGATTTTTAAATATGCTCCACCTCATGAAAATGATACTCAGACATATAAAAATCGACTGAAACAAATGACAGGGTTGCCAATTAACTTGAAAATAAGCGAATTAACAGATGAACAAATGTCTCACGTTGTTAACGCTATATGCATAGTTGAAGGATGGCAGGCAGGAAAAGAAACTCAAATTTCTGCTCCTGAAAAGCAAATGAATAATAACATGTACGCCTTGGCACAACAAAAAACTCGATAAAAACAAAGAAACGCGCAAAAGCGCGTTTTTTTTATAATCTTAACTAACTTATCTTATGTTTTATTTCTTTTATTCTTGCCAATATTTCCTTTAAGTCAGCCTCGGTCACAACTGGTGCTGGCCTGTTATGAACCTCGTCTGCTAAAACTATGCACAATGTTGCCAATAATGCACTTTCAGGAAGCGGTCCTATTTTATCCAAAATCTCACGTGCACGAGCATCAACCATCTTGCCCAATTCAACCAAACGAGCTTCTTGCCCGTCCTCGCACCCCATAGGATAGCTTTTATTAACAATTGGTATAGATACTACACTCATTTCAACTTCTTTAATATTGACACAGACCTGTCTATAAGCTCTGTCGCCTTGGCATTTTTTTCACGCAGATTTTTTACCTGTTCGGTTAAAATTGCAACCTCTAAATCAGTCTGCTTTCCAGCATTTACAGCGGTTGAGCGCAGACGAGACGCGGCCTCTTCCAAAGCTGTTAATTCTTGAAAAATCTGCTGTTTTATATCTGTCATATTTTATATATTAAGATATTTTTTATATGCGTTCAACACCAAAATATGATATAATAGCTTAAATCAAGTGGGGGATTTATTTCTATGAAAACAAAAATCATTTATATTTCTGGTAATGAAGTCTTTGATATGACTGATATTCGTGCTGCTTTTGAAGAAGTTAGAAACACACTTGGCTTGGGAAAAGACACGGTTTTATTCGGCGTTCCTGTTGATAAAGATAATGCTTTTAGCGCAGAAAACGTACAAAACACAGAACAAGCACAATCTTCCACTGTTGCGGAACCTGTTTTAGATATACCTGAAAAAACAGAAGTAATTCCTGAACCTGTATCAGAACCTGTTCCAGAAATATTAGAAGAAAAGCCAATTAAAAAAGCCCCCGTTAAAAAAGTACGCGCACGCGAAGTTAAAAAAGAAATAGTTGAAGAAAAGGCAATTGTAGAAGATATCCCTGCTGTATTAAATGATACACAAGAAAAAGTAATTCCTATTTTGTCTGTACTTGCTTCAAAAAAGAATACTTCTGAAGAAAAAATAAACTCTGTTCCAGAAGATGTAGAAGTTGCGGATGATGTAATCGATACCGATTTAGAAGAAGACGTTATTGAAACAGAGGCAGAAGAAGTTTTCGAAGAAGAAGACAATAGCTTGCAAGAAACAGAAACAATTTCAGAAGAACCAGAAGCAATCGTATCTTCGGAAGAAAAAGAAGAAAACAATGTAACAATAGAAGATATGATTTCTGACGAAGCGCCAGACGAACCAGTAGAAAAGACTCTGGAACAATTATTGGAAAGCATGACCCCACTTCGTGAAGACTTTATGGAAGAGCATCAAGAATTTGCAGAAGAAGCACAGCCAGAATATAAAGAAACTGAAAATACTATCGATATGTCCGAAGAAGATTCTGATGCAACACTAGAACAACTTGCAGCAGAATTTGCAGAAAACGAAGACAAAATACCAACCGAAAGCAAAACTGAAAACCACAGCAAGATCGGAAAGTTAAAAAATATATTACCTTTTAAAAAAGCTAAACGTGATGACAATGGCTTAATGGGGGACCTTTTTGGTTGGGCAGGAATCGCAGCGAATGATGAAGACTTTACAATTCCTGGATTCTTTACTAATGCAGCCTCTAAAAAATAGGCGCAAAATGAAGTTTGATGAATATAAACACGATTCTTAGACTGCTTAAAAATTCCGGTTTCAATATCATTGGAACCGATGATACTTTTCTGTATTTAGAAGACCCATCTTGTATATTACGCAGTTTCCAAACATTTTTAGAATATGCTTGGGTTGTCATTGCTTGCATAACGGGACTTTTGTTATTTGGTTGGGCTATATCTATGATACGCGGTGCTAAAAACGATATTTTTACCAACCTGCGTACATTGACATTAATTTTCGGAATCCTATCCGCAGCAGGTCCAATTGTAAATACTATTTGGGGCGGTGACTTATTTGCAAAAGGATGCAGAACCATAAAAGTTCCTATTGCAGAAGTTAATGAAATGCTGGATGCACGAAAAAAAGAACTAGGCGAAAACGATAAATTCTACGAAGAAATTGATATATATGATTCAGGAATAAATTATGAGATAGCAAACTTACAACCTCATGAAATCCCTTATTCTCAGGCACCTTTAATTGCACCAGGGACACCTGACACCGATACGAACATTTCTATAAGTTCGGACAATAATACCATCAGAACGCAGACAAATCGCGCACAGGTCACAAACACATCAAATCGAGGAAACCAAACTAAACGCCCAAGTCGTGCACAGGCAAGCTCAAAAGACGTTATTTACACAAACCCTGATGGCTCTAGATATCGCAGAACAGGCGGAACAAGAGCGTGGCGAAACATGAACCCTGGAAACATAAGGTATTCTGAATTTTCTCGTAGAATGGGCGCCATTGGTGAAGCTGGCGGGTTCGCCGTATTTCCAGATGAAGAAACTGGCATGCGCGCAATAAGTGCACTGTTACAAACTGACAGCTATATAAACTTAACTGTTGCTGGTGCAATCAGCAGGTATGCACCTCCGTCTGAAAATAATACCGCAGCATATCACCGTCAAATTCAAGATTTAACAGGTTTATCTATCAACAAAAGAATGAGCGACCTAACAGATGCTGAATTATCACGCGTCGCAACAGCAATTAGAAAAATAGAAGGCTGGGTACCAGGCAAGACAATTAACGAATAAACGAGTTGAACATGCAAACAAAAAAACAAGAATCAGGATCTATAACGTTTTCCATACTAATGATATTAATGCTGTTGGTGATAGCGTTCTTGGTGTACATGTTGATGGGCGGAGAACTGCCTAAAAAAACAAAAACTATCGGTGTTACATCACCCAGTCAAAATCTTTACGAAGATAAATCTGATATTTCTGGCGGCGAATTTTCTGACGGCTTGATAAATCCTAGCTTTTCTGAAAAGTACTCCTTAGATGAATTTGGCGTCGGTATTGCATCAAAAGAAATTTTTGATTACGACATAAACGATGACGGTAAAAACGATAGAATTACAAAAACTAAGCATGAAAATGGTACTGACCATTTTTGGTATGAATATAAAATAGAAGTTAATCAAAACGGGAATTTCATTGACGTAACCCCAAGCGGTTTCAGAACAACAGAGGGGGCAGATTGTGCATTACAAAAATTAAAATTTATTTTTAAGCCAGATTTTCGCGTTATAAAAATTTCTAGAAAATGGGAAGAATCATGGGTAAAGCCTACTATGGCAAAAAAAACTACTTATGCTTTTTCGGGTAAAAATTTGCAAGAAATAGAATCTGAAAACTTAAAAGAAATCTGCGACGTTTCTGAATTATTTTAATAAAAACATATTGCGTGCTGAATAAATTATACCGCCAGAAACTACGTAGTGGTCATACAATTCTATATCAAGTGGGGTCAGCGCATCTTTTACTTGCATGGTAAGCTCTATATCTTCCGATGAAAAAGAAGTATTAGGAGTCGGATGATTATGTAATAAAATGACACATCGTGCATTTAACTCTAATGCGCGCTTTACTATTTCACGTGTATAAACAGCAACCCAATCAGAAGTACCTGTACTGTGCAAATCATCAGACAATAATTTCTTCTCATCATTTAAATACAAAACATGAAATTCTTCAACCGTCTTTCCTGCAAGTAATGAATTACAATAATTAGTTATTATTTTTTCATTAAGATAAACAGCCTGTTTATTAAGTTGTTCTTTATAACCAGCAACCATAATTTGATTAATCAATTTTATAAATATGGCTGTGTTTTTACCTAGTCCCTTGTACTCAATTAGTTTTTCTATCGGCGCCGTCAAAATTTGCGAAATACCGCCAAACTTCGTTAACAAGCCACGCGCCAACGGGCGAACATCACGACGTGGAATTACAAAACTTAATAACAATTCCACCTGTTCGTAATCCGTCAGCTTATTATCCATAAATTTCTGACGTAATCTTTCTCGGTGTCCTAGACGAAAATCTAAATCATCTGTTTTCAAAACAGACCCCCAACAAAATTAAACCATCTTTTCAGTAAATATTATAACACCGTCTTCTGTGATACCCAAAGTATGTTCCCACTGTGCAGATAAACCACCATCTACGGTTCTGGCAGTCCAACCATCTGCATCTATCTTACATTCTGGACGACCGGTATTTATCATTGGTTCTATTGTAAAAACAAGTCCTGGGACCATTTTTATCTTGTCATAATGCTTATCATAAAAATGACAAATTTGCGGTTCATCATGCATAACTTTTCCAATACCATGACCTACAAAATCACGCGAAATAGAAAAACCGTGTGGCTTTACAACCTCTTCTATTGTTCTGCCTATTTCAGATAATGGTACACCAGGGGCGCATATAGATATAGCCGCATTCAAAGCATCTTGACACGTTTGTACCAATTCTCGCGCTTTGTTAGAAACATTACCTATCATAAACATACGCGATGCGTCACCATGAAAACCTTTGTATTCTGCCGTTAAATCAACATTTACTATATCACCGTCTTTTAATATTACTTCATCGCTTGGTATTCCATGCACTATTACATCGTTAACAGATGTGCAGATGCTTTTAGGATACCCCTGATATCCTAAATCAGAAGAACGAGCACCATTTTCTTTTAAAAATGCCGCAACCATTCTATCTATCTCGCCAGTAGAAATTCCTGCTTTTATATATGGTGTTATGTAATCAAAACAACGCGCAACCAAATCGCCAACAACACGCAAACGTTTAAAATCTTTTGGTGCATAAACAGATGGTAACATTTTTATTTCCTTCTTTTTAAAGATAACTTTGCCGCCCTGACTACTAGTTTTAATGAAAAATCACGCAACAATACTTCTGACGGCATACCGGTTGTGCGTAACTGTTTTTCTAATTCATTCAATCTGGTAAGAACAGCAACTATTTCTGATTCAGGCCATATCTTTATCGCAAGATTAAATTTCTCGGCAACCTTCCAAAAAAGTCTTGGTAACTGCCCGTCAACAACAGCCGTTAACAATTTCTTAAAGTGACTGTCCAACATTCTAACCAACATATTAGGCTCTGCATTGTCATAAAGCAATCTATCTAAAGCCATCATTGTTTGCTGAATATGCCCTGCCGTTAAAGAATACAAAAAATCATCAGTATCTGCAGCACCAGTATCAGGCAAGCATTTTTCAACATCTTCTAATTCTACAATTTTTTTATCGTCTACGTATAATGCTATTTTATTCAGAAAACCACGTGTAATTCCACGGTCTTCACCCAGATGCGAAGTCATATAAGCCATAGCATCGGGCGTAATTTGCTGAATACCCGCAGCAGCAGATAGTTCTTTTCGTATTAATGTCGCCAAAGAACGTGCATCATCAGTATAGCACGCCAATGCTGCGATACCGTCTCCAGATTCAAACAAGGAACGTAATCCACCGCCTGCACGCAAATCGCCGGCAGTAACAATTACCGTTGCACAAAGCCCATTATGTTCAACTAAATCGGCTATCAATTTCGCGTCGCTGTCCCCTGCGTTAGAAATAATAACCATTTTTCTTCCGCCAAACATTGATGGACTGCAACTTTCTGCAAACAATGCGTCTTGTTTCTCTTTAAGTTCATCAGAATCCAGAGCAAACAAATTATCTTTTTCTATCTCTAATTTTTCAACGGCCTTGTCACAAAACTCGTCAACCTGCCCCGCATCTTGCCCGTAAATTAACAAAGCCTTTATGCTTTCAATTCCGCCGTTAAAATCAGTTTCTTTCCATTTCATTATTTATCAGTTCCTGACTGTTCATAACGATACGTTTCAGCAATCGCGCGCGTTCCTATTTTTTCCGCCAACACTTTTATAGTATTCTGAACTGCGTTATTATAAGACGCGTTTGCAGCAACTAAGTACCTAACAAAAGTATAAGATTCTGATGCAGATTCACGCCCAGAAGCAATTGTTTTTCCATCAACGCTTAAAACATAACTTGCATTCAAAACAATTTCTTGCCAAGTAGCGCCACCTGTAACCTCCAAAGCTTTATACTTCGTTACCGGTTGTTGTAAATTAACAGTCAACTTATACTTCGCATTTTGGTCACGCTGACCACCAAATTTAGCATTAAGACTGTTACGTAATTCAATTCCATTTATACCGCTTATCGGGGCAACATAAATATCAGTATCCTGACCAGTAAACATAGGTTTAAAACCACACGCCGATAAAAATAACACTAACAGTAAAAGATATTTTTTCATTTAAAAACCGTTTTCCTATTGCATTTTATCCTTATATTACCTAGACTTTTAATAAATCGCAAGAGGGAATGATGAATATTTTTATTATGAT
>CASEZC010000024.1 GCA_949292385.1 uncultured Pseudomonadota bacterium | reverse complement strand
TTTTGGGGACATAGCTCAGTTGGTAGAGCAAATGACTTTTAATCATTGGGTCCAGGGTTCGAGTCCCTGTGTCCCCACCAAGATAAAGACCGCAGTTACCTGCGGTTTTTTGTTTTAGTTTGATTTTTTGTTAAATTTATGGTATAATCGCATGCATGAATTAGACGGCTTTGTTGCTGTCTGTTTTTTTATTTGCCTGCGTTTTTCGTGGGCTTTTTTGTTTTCCGAAGATTTGCTGGTGGCACGCATAAGAAATCGGCTTGATAACGGTCGTGATATCAGATTGTGTAAGAATTGCCACTGAGGTTCTTAAATATTTATTAAAGTGTTTAGAAAATGATTATAAAAGGTAAAAAACTGCTACGTGCGAAGCGCATAAAAAATGACGAGTTTTATACACGCTATGAAGACGTAAAAACAGAATGCGACAATTATAGGTCGCATTTTTTTAATAAAATTATTTACTGTAATTGTGATACTGCAGATAGTGCTTTTGTTCGATATTTCTCTGAATTAAAAGCGCATGGACTAATACGTGACGTTTGGTTTAGTGGTGGGCTGGGTGGTGCCGACTTTCGCAGTCCAGAATCAATAGAAAAATTAAGACGGGCAGATTTAATTATAACGAATCCGCCTTTTTCTTTGTTTCGTGAGTTTATGGACTTGCTTATCCAGTACGATAAAAAGTTTTTAGTCATAGGCAACTTTAATGCCGTCAAATACAAAAACATATTTCCATTGATAAAGGACAACAAACTCTGGATAGGCACACGACCGTTTGGTGGTGCGATATCTATGATATTTAATGTGCCTGATGAAAAACAACTGATAGAAAGTGGAAAGCACTATATTATGTTTAACGGTAAAGCCATGGCCCAAATACCAGCAACTTGGTTCACAAACCTATATCACGCTAAGCAAAAACCACTTGTATTATCAAAAACATACCACGGCAATGAATCTATGTATCCTAAGTATGATAATGCGGATGTTATAAATATTGATAGAAAAACGAACATACCAATTGACTATTATGGCGTTATGGGTATTCCTATCACATTTATTGACCGATATAATAAAAATTACTTTGAAATATTAGGAATGGACAAAGATTTTACTAATGATGGTAATGGTGCAATACTAAAGGGCCGACATCTATATGGTCGTATATTTATTCGCAGGCTGGTGCAATAACATTATTGTTTTTGATTTTGCAGATTTTATACGCTACACTCATCCAAGAGTTAGCGGTTGTTATACACAAAGACATATAAGGTGAATACCGTGCGTAGAGCTTTAATTTTTATTTGTTTGTTATTTTGTTTTAGCGGTAATTCATTCGCTTTTCAAGTTGCGGACTTAGCAAGCTATCAAGGTGTGGCTCTTAAGCAAATGAAAAAGACGGACACCAAGGCTAACAAAAATCGTCAGATTATGGGAACTCAAGTTCTGGTCGCGGTTTTAGGAACCGCCAAAGCAGACTTTCAGGTAAAATATAGTTATATTGGGAAGGATATTGATGATGAAATAGCAACAGTAAACTGGAACTATTTCTGCCCGCCCTCTTGGAATGGTCGTTGCAAGGGGCATATAAATTATGATGCAAATGCTATAATGGATGCCGCTGAAATTGGCGATACAATGTTGGTTGGAAAAAAGAACGATAAAGAACTGGACATTGTAATTATTCAGCAAGATGACCATATAATATCTAAAATATATTCTTCGGTCGGAATTGAACAACCCAAAGCAGAGATTCAGGAAAGCAAACCATCTTTATGGACACGTCTGTGGGGAACATCTGCGACAATTGAAGAATCTCAAACAGCGGAAATACATGATAATGAACAGCTGAAAACTATCAAGGCAAAAGATTGGATACGTGTTTATTTTACCCCAGGACCCGAATGTGAAAATAATATAATTGCCGAAATTAATCAGGCAAAGAAGATAGATGTAGCGGTATATTCTATTACCAACCAGAATATAGTTGATGCGCTGGTTGCTGCAAAAGACAGGGGTGCAAAAATAAGAGTAATTACTGATAGATTGCAATCAAAAGGTAAGTATTCTTTGGTTGATGAAATTAAATCTGCTGGAATTCCTATTATGACAAATACTGGTCACAAGATAATGCATAACAAGTTTGCTATATTTGATGGAAAAAGAATAGAAAGTGGCAGTTATAATTGGACATCAAGTGCGACAGAAGCTAACGCAGAAAATTGTATGTTTTTTGAGCAAGAAAATAAAAGTTTTTCCAAACAGTTTGAGTATTTGTGGAAAACGTACCAGAAATAGTTTTGCTTTTGTAGGTTTTAAGCGGGATTGTTGTCATTTTTTATTTTTGTGATAAAATATACCATAATAGTATATGGAAGGTAAAAATGGCGGAAAAACAACCTGTAAGTGATTTTTTTATAGAACAGATGCATATAATATCTGCGGACAGCGAAACGCATAAATTGGCTGTTGAGAAAATCAGTTCGATTATTAAGAAATTATTGTCTAAATATGACGGGCAATATAACTTGCAAGATTTTGATTTTGTTGTTTGTGATTTAAAAGAACCGAATGCTTTTTATATCAATAAATCCAAGACGGATAACGGGAAACATGTTTTAGGTATTACGAAAGGTATAGTTTCTTTTTGTAATAACGAGGACGAATTTGCCGGCGTTATTGGGCATGAGTTGGGGCACTTTCTTTATAAAGAAATTTTAAAGGGCGATAAAAACTCTGTTTTTCAAGAACGTGGGGCAGATTTACGCTCTTTGGATTTAATGCTTGATGCTGGTTATAACCCAGTTGCTTACAGAAATATAGCAGAAAGATTTCAGAGTATGGGGCCTACGTCTGAGCTTCAAAGAATTTTATCTGCGCTGGATGTTCATGGGGACGATTATTCCAGGTTAGAAGATATAGAAGCGTATTTGACGTATTTGAAAAAAGAGCGTGGCGAGTTTCCTAGAAATGGTAGTTTTAAATATGGAGACTGGAATATTTTTAGCAAATCTTTCGGTTCTCTTATAAAAAAAGATGCATTTGATTCATATTTGCGAAAAAGAATAAAGCAAAAGTTTGGCGATGCTGAAAAAATTGATTATTTGGAATTGTGTGATTTTTTGTTTGAAGAAGTAAAGTCGGGGCATGTTATGGACAGTGCTGTCCGAACAGACGATTTAATTAATATTCTTGAATTCGGATATAATAATTTAGGCGAAAATAATACAAAAGAATAAAAAGAATCCTATTAAGATAGAAAAAGAAAATATAGAATATGAATCTGAGTCCAAGTTATTTGATAAGCCGGAACAAGAAATAAATCGTTTGGAACAAGAAAAAAGAGCGAACGAGCAATTTGGCATAAATAAAAAGTATATAAAAATAGATAATAATGCCGTGACAAATTCTTTTGATAAGGGGTTGGCACGCGCGTAAAAGGTAAAATTGAGTTAAAATGTCAGCAAAAAAATAGATAAAGAATTTTTAGATGTTATGAAAATGCGCGAATTATTTGGCGTAAATTACGATTCCATAGAATACTTTGATTATGACACAGGGGGGCTTAATAGTGGACATAAGGTTTCGAGGTCAGATAATATGATTTATAGGAACTTTAAGAATATTTTAAGTAAAGATGCTCGTTTTAATAATTATTATGAATTGGCCGCGGTTGTATCTTTAAGTGTATCTCCATATCCATATTCTGACGTAAATGACGGGCAAATTGTAAGACAGCCTAAATATGTAAAACCGGACACAGGTTTTCTAAAACAAACAGGCTATGTTGGTACAATAGTTTGTCGCGATAAAAAGACTGGCAAAATATTGCCTGTGTCATCAAAATGGCTATTTACAGGGAAACGTACTTGTATAGTTGCAGGCGAAAATAATAACTCTGGTCTGCCAGGTCTGGCAAATGTTATTGATAGGGATGTTTTTTGTGGGGATTATGATACTTATGAAAAGTTAATACGTATAAATGTTTTTGAAAGACAAAGATAAAAATAAAACCGCCATAATGACGGTTTTATTTTGTTTTTGTATTTAATTTAGTACTTAAATTATTTGACAGAACACCGATTGCATCATGAAAATGTCTGCCAGA
>CASEZC010000023.1 GCA_949292385.1 uncultured Pseudomonadota bacterium | reverse complement strand
AGGGACTCGAACCCTGGACCCAATGATTAAAAGTCATTTGCTCTACCAACTGAGCTATGTCCCCAAAACGGAACCAGAAATAAGAACTTTTCAGTTCTTTTTCTGTGGTTCGGGGGCAATTTTGACACAAAAAAATATAAATTGCAAGAAAAATTATATATTTTTTATTTTATTTCATATTTTTCTGTCTCTGCTTCGTTTTTATCGCCTGCTGTACCCAGTAATTTCTGAAATCTTATCGCAACAGAAGCATCAGAATCTAACCAATCAGATACCATTTTTATAACTTCAGATATATGTTTCGCAAAATTCCTTTTATCTTTGCTAAATTTGTACTCGTTCTCCATACGCAGTATTTCCCGCGCTAATTCTGATAAACTTTGTAATTGTTCCGCAGATAAAATACCAGACTTCGCGCTTCGATATATCAATTCCTCCAAATAATCATGATATTTATGTAACGTATTTAAATGAATTGCACCGACTTTTATATTCCTTTCTATGTAAGAAATACTTAAACCACTCATCTTGTTCAAAGAAGCGAAAGTAAGCTTTTTCCTGATATTTAAAATTTGACGAAAAAGCAAAATCAAACTCAACAATAAAACATCTAACTTTTCATTTGTCGTTTCGGTCAGAGTCTTTTGCAATTTCTTAGAAATTCGATAATTAGTGTAATCGTATAGCAAAAACACAACTGGTATTGAAAGTAATGATGCCGATATATTTGTCATCAAGTCCATTACATCAGGGCTTTTCACACTGCCTTTACTAAGTAAAAATAACAAGACACCACCGCAGAAAGACACGATATAGGGTATAGCTTTTAAAAAGAATTCTCGAAAATCAAAATTCATGCGACTATTTTATAAAAAAAGCCTTGATAAAAGACACAAGAACCTGTTCCTAAAAAAATCCTTCAACATATTAAAAACATTGAATTTTTTTGCCAAAAGTATTATAATTGTGGGGATAAGGTTATAGAGGTTTCTAATGAGTGCGAATATGAACGATTTTTTACTAGAGTATTATAAGCGTCTTATTTTTCGCAGCATGCCAATAGAGCAATTCGTTCATTATTGTGAATTTGTAAAGGCTGGCGACATGGCTGGCAATATGAAAGAATGGGCAGACACATTATTACAAAAAGACCCTGTTTCTGGTAGTTTGATTGAAAATGCAGGATTATATGTTCCTAAAAATCTGCCTGATCCAGAAGAAACTGGTGGGGAATGGGAACTTGATGAAGATGAATGGAAAAAATTATTTAATTCTTTTAACAATGCGTTCCAAGCAATGGATGCAAACAAAAAAAGTTTTAAATACGAAAAAAAAGCCAAAGATTTTCTGGATAAATATTTTGGTACTTCTGGTCAGCTTTTTTCTTATACAACAGCAAACGATGACGCAGAAACTAAAATTACGGAATTAAAAAATATTTTGCTTGCGCATGAATCTGATATGAAACAATTATTGAAAGGATATTTCAATGATGACTTTTCATGGAAGAACTTGATTGATGGCATTAACTCAAAAGAATACAACAAAAATCCTAAGTTTCGTCAGACAATGATTAATATTGCCGAAGCTTTGGAATATGATACAAAATATAATGTGCCATCGGCAGTAAAAAAGATGGTTGGGCGCCAACTAAACTTTAGCGCTATATCTAAAGGGTTTGAAAATACTGTAATTAATCGCGCAAAGATGTTACAATTCAAGCTGGTCTATCCAGACTTGTTAAAAGAGCTATATACAAACACAAAAGCCTTTGACTTCTTTTCTGCGTCTGATCCTACTAAAATATCTAAACAAATTAACGAAGCTAAACAACGCCTTGATTATAACGATCCAAATAGTAAGGGTTATATTTCTCCAAAAAGAAAAGATGAATTAACTTTGCCCCAACAAATATCAGAATGGTGGTCTGATACATATTCAAATTATTTAGAAAAGTATGTAAAATTAACCGGCGATCGCATGTATTTTTCGCCGTATTCAAAAGCTATTATAAAAGAAATTGATGCGCTAAAAATAAAACCAACCGACGGTTTGGCCAAAATTCTTGAAAATTCTGATAAAATATCAGGTAAACTTAAGGAAAAATTCAAAAAAGCCCCCGATCATTTTGAATGGTTCTCAAAAACATTAAAAGAATTATCTCAATCCATGGGTAAAGGCAAAGCCTTTCAAAAGGCTCTACAAAATGGCAGGTTGCTTAATATTCTGGTTCAAGAAATCATAATAAAAGCCGTTCGCGAAAATAAAATAGACGAAGCAAAAACAACTTTGGAATTATTGGCAACCTTACGTTATGGTTTTACAACCAGTAAAATTATGGACGCCATAAACAAATCTGATTTAACAATTTTTTCCGACAAAGGCCTTTCATTTAATGGTAATGAAGGAGTAAGATTTGTAACAACTGCCTTAGACCAATCTATAAAAAAAGCATTTCAGTTATTCGGTTATACAATAACAATAGCAGGAAACATAATAAACCGCATTGGGACAAAGTTTAATGGGAAAGAAGGGAAAAGAATAAAACCAGCACATGCAGAAATGCAGGCACAAAATGACCAAAAACGAACTCAACTATCAGATTCTGTAACACAATATCAAACAGAAAAGCATCAAATTGAAAATGAGTTAAACGATCTTCGCTCTCGTGGAATAACAGAAGCAGCATTAGATTCAAAAATAACAAACTATACAACAATAATTGACACCGAAAGAACTAATTTTAACAATAATTTTGAATATTTAAAAACATGGCTAATGTCAAACATGGGGCATCCAGACTCTGGCAAAGTACAGCATATAATATCTGAAGTAGAGACAAATGATATGGAGGCATACATACCTGACAGAACCGTTATGCCTATGACTCTGCCAATACTTCAAACAACTGTTGATAACATGATAAATTCACAGAAAGTTTATACAAGCACCAGCAAGCAATTAAAAAGGAAACAGAATAAGCGACAGCAATTTAAAGAATCTACTGACGCAATAAATACTTTGGATGAATTAATTACGAAAGCCGAAGATGAAATATCTCATTGGGATGAAAAGCATTCTCTTAAATATGAAGAGCTAATGAACTTTTGGGATATATGTAATTCTGGCATTATAAAATCTTGGTTCGGAAACGCAAAAGCTAGACAAAAAGCTTTTGATAAAAACAAAGACAGAATATTTAAAGACTATATGACAAATCATCCAATACGATAATACAGGCTTGATTTTTTGGCCTTTTTGTGTTATAATGTTCGTGCAATTTGACCGCCAGTATCGGCGGTTTTTTTATTCCATTTTTTTAATCAAAAGGATTTTTTATGGCTCGAATATTACAAATTCGTCGCGGTACAACTGCACAAAACAACAACTTTACAGGTTTGTCAGGTGAAATTACATTTGATACAGACGCAAAAACTATCCGCGTTCACGATGGGGAAACATTAGGTGGCATTACTCTGGCACGAAAAGATGAAATAAACTCTGGTGCCGGCACTGGCGGTGACTTTGACATAAATACAGTACCAGATGAATTCTGGGAAAGTCTGTTTTCCAGATTCTCGCCTGCCCCATTCACAGTGCTAGAAAGCCGTTTGGTAAACGTTTCTACCAGCACCGCGTTAAACTATATATTTGATACAGATAAAGATGCTAAGTTTGTGCAAGTCTTTCTTGTATGCCAGACCCCCGATGCTGGATATAGTATAGGCGATAAAGTATCGGCTTTTGGAATTGATAATCGCACTAACCCTGCCCCTAATACATACAAAGACGAAAACGGTCTTAATGTTACACTGATGATTAATCAGAAACCTTTCTGGGTAAGCCATAAAGAAACTGGCGCAACGACAAATATAACAAACGAAAATTGGCGCATTCTGTTCAGAGTTTACTGTTGAAACATTTAAAATCATTTGCTATGCTTCCCGCATAGAAAAAGAGGTTAAAATGTACATACTTGCTTTGAACTGTGGATCTTCTTCATTAAAATATCAGGTTTTTGATGCAGATTCTAAAAAAGTCGTTGTCGGCGGTAACGTTGAAAAAATCGGTTTGCCAGATTCTTTCATTACTCAGAAATACCCAGACGGAACAAAACAACGCAAAGAAACCGAAATGAAAAATCACAACGAAGCTTTAAACGTTGTTCTTTTCATGTTACGTGAAGCATCCATTGACATGGGTGAAATTGGTGGTGTCGGACACCGCGTTGTTATGGGTGGCGATAAATTTGCATCTTCTGTAGAAATTACAGATGAAGTAATTAAAACAATTGATGAACTTTCTTCTATCGCGCCTTTGCACAATCCTGCGGCTTTATTGGGAATCGTTACAGCGAAACAATTATTGCCTAATGCAAAGCAAGTAGCCGTATTTGATACTGCATTCCATCAAACAATGCCTGATTACGCTTATCGTTATGCTATACCAAGTGCTTGGTATACAGAACTGGGGGTTCGTAAGTACGGATTCCATGGAACGTCGCATTTGTATGTATCAAAACGCGCAGCAAAAATGTTGGGCAAACCTGCATCTGAATGCAACTTAATCACACTGCATATTGGTTCTGGCGCATCTGCAACAGCCATTAGAAACGGTGTTTCTGTTGATACTTCATTAGGTATGACGCCACTTGCAGGATTAACAATGGGTACAAGACCAGGTGATTTAGATCCAGGTGTTGTTTTATACGTAATGCAACGTTTAAGCTTGACCCCAGATCAAATGCAAAAACATTTGAATAAAGATTCTGGTTTGTTAGGTTTAACAGAATGCTTTGTAGACCGTCGTGATGTTGAACAAAACAAAGATACAAACGATAAATGCCGTTTGGCCATAGAAATGGAAGCTCATAACGTTAAGAAGTATATTGGTGCATTTATGGCTGAATTGGGTCATGTTGATGCGTTGGTATTTACTGCCGGTGTTGGTGAAAACGACGACTATTTGCGCGAAAAATTCTGCAGCGGATTGGAAGAACTGGGCATAAAGCTGGACAAAGAAAAGAACGCTGCTGCTTTGGCACGCAAAGGCGTTGACGAAATGGAAATAAGCACACCAGATAGTCGCGTAAAAATATTCATGGTCGCAACTAATGAAGAATTAGTAATTGTAGAAGATACTCTTGCAATTATGAATGGAACATATAATCCAAACCACTTGGAAATGGATTATTCATTTACGAAATAAAAAACGCCCTTCGGGGCGTTTTTTATAAAAGAAAACTTGAAAATCCGTATATAAATTTTATCCTTTATATATGCTTAAATATATAGATATACACTGCCACTTTAAAAATTTTGACGCTATATCAAACACGTTTGAAAAAGCCCGCACGGCAGGCGTTGTTGCAGGTGTGTGCAACGCATCTTCTGAAGAAGATTGGGAAAAATTAGTATCTATATCAAAAAACGCTGAGAACATTTTTTGTGCGTTGGGAATTCATCCTTGGTTTATAAATAATTTAAGTAAAAATTGGGACAACAAACTAATAAAAATATTATTAGAAAATCCTAAATTTATGGCTGGAGAAATCGGTTTAGATAAATATAAAGCCGATTTATCAGAACAAGAACAAATTTTTGAAAGGCAACTTGAAATTGCTGCAGACTTGAGTAGGCCAGCGTTTATACATTGCGTCGGCGCTTGGGATAAATTATTAAATATTTTAAAAGAACACAAAAATAAACTTCCACCTAAAATTATATTTCACTCTTATGGTGGAAGCTCTGAAATTATGCGTACATTATTAAACAAGTATAATGTTTACTTTTCTTATTCTCCTGTAATTTTAGAAGCAGGACACGTAAAAGCAAAGCAAGCACTAGAAACTATGCCAACAAATAGAATTTTAATAGAAAGTGACAGTGATAACATTGAAAGCATAATAAATGTCGCAGATAAAATTTCGGAAATACGAAATACAGACAAAGGCACACTGATAAATCAAATATATGAAAACAGTATAAGAGTTTTAAACGATGAATAGACTTGATAGAACCCGCTTATTACTTGGAGAAGAAGCAACCGAAAAACTTCAAAAAGCGACCATTATGGTTGTTGGATGTGGTGCAGTTGGTTCTTTTGCAATAGAAGCTTTGGCCAGAAGTGGCATAGGTCACCTGATTTTGATAGACTTTGATAAAGTAGAAGAATCTAATATAAACCGTCAGTTGTTTGCTTTAAACTCTACAATTTCAAAACTAAAAGTAGACGTTGCAAAAGATAGAATAAAAGATATTTCTGCTGACATAAAAGTAGATGCCTTAAATATATTTTTTGACGAGAATACAAATTTAGATATAAAACCAGATTTTGTCATAGATGCTATTGATACTGTAAGCTCTAAAATCGCCCTGTATAGATGGTGTCAAAAAAATAAGATAAAATTTATATCAAGTATGGGGGCGGCAAGAAAAACAGACCCAAGTCAAATAAAAATAGCAAAAATTTCTAAAACCAGCGTTTGCCCGCTTGCAGCAAAAATAAGAAAAATCGTTAAAGAACAAAAATTGTCGGATTTTGACGCAGCTTTTTCAATCGAGCCCGCCGATAAAAATGTTAACGGAAAAATATTCGGCTCAATAATAACCGTAACAGGAACCTTTGGTTTATTGCTTGCTAATCACGCAATAAAGCATATTATAAACCAATAGCAAATGCGTCAATCTGTTCTTGTATAAGCAAGACAACTATTTGAAAACACTTTATTAAGAACCTTTTCCTAAATACAGTATTGCAATTGAAAGCGTTTATAAAAGCGTCTATAATTGTGTTGTCTTAGGACGAGAACAGTAACCCTTAAAAGGAGAAAAAAGAGATGAGAGGACTGACAAACTATGTTCTGAAACCTTTAACCTTTATCGGCGCTCTTAACTGGGGCTTGATTGGTATTTTCGGTTTCGATTTAGTTGCATTTATATTTGGACCTGCAACTTTGTTAAGCAGTATCGTATACAGCTTGGTCGGTATTGCTGCACTTGTATGGTTAATATTAATGCTTATCGATAAACCATCAAAAAATTAATAAAACTATAAAATTCATGTCATCCGCCCCTGATATGGGGCGTTTTCTTTTTTTATATATATTTTTTATCTTGCAAATATATCTTATAGGTTATACGATGCAAAGCGTAAGCATGCTTGATATAAAAGGACTTTGGTATCAGATAGAAGCTCTATTTATTAGCTAATTTTTCCAGCAAATATCTTTCTTAAATTATTTGAAAACGTTAGCTGATTTAGTATATGCTTATCGGTGTAAAAAACAGGGAACAAAATGAAAATAAATATTTTTAAAAATTTTGGCGATAAAGTAAAAAATAATTCCTTTGTAAAGAATTATAAACGCATGTGGCCGTATATAAAACCTTATTGGTTTCCTGGATTGATGTCTTTGTTAATAACTATTCCTATCGGTTCTTTGGATGCAGTTATCGCCCTGTCTTTAAAACCATATATGGACTTGGTTATGATTGAAAAATCAATCCAAACCGCTTGGTATATACCACTGGCTATAATTACTTTTACTTGCATACAAGGCGGTTTGACATACGCAGCTAACTATTTAAATACGTGGGTTGGAGCAAAAATAACCAATTTATTAAAATCTGACCTTTATAAAAAAATGTTAAGCTTTGAAACGAACTTCTTTAACGTTCGTAACTCTGGCGACATCATTTTTATGTTTAATAACAATGCCGACATGGCTTGTTCAGGATTGCTGACAAACTTAAAGAACTTTTGCCAAAAACTGTTTACTGCCCTGTCATTGATAACAGTTCTATTCTATAATTCTTGGCAACTGGCAATACTTTGCGTCGTGATTTTAGTCGGTGCGTTATTGCCAATGGCAACACTTAGAAAAAAAGTGGATTCCATTATGAGCAAATCTATCGAGGCCGATGCATCTCTGTTAACCGCTTATAACGAGTCTTATTCTGGAAACAAAACCATAATTTCATATAACTTGTCAGAACACCAAAAAAAGAAATTTAATAAAGTATTAGATGGTGTGTTTGTATTAAAAATCAAAATGCTGCAAAGAACACAATGGGTGACACCAGTTATGCATATAATACTGTCCCTTGGTATTGGGTTATCTATATGGTTCGGTTCTTTCTTAATTTTAAACGGCCAAATAACAGCCGGTAACTTCGTATCCTTCTTGGCTGCATTGGTTATGCTTTATACACCTATGAAAAGTTTGGGTTCCAATTATAATGCTGTGTTAATGTCTTTTATGGCAATAGAAAGAGTTTTTGACATATTAAACTCTACCCCTGCAATTAAAGATACTGCTGGCGCCAAGGAAATGCCTGCTGAACATAAATTAATAGAATTTAAAGATTTATACTTTGAATATAATCCAAATGTGCCTATTCTTAAAAACATAAACCTGACTGTTAAGCAAGGCGAAACAATCGCGCTGGTTGGTAATTCTGGTGGTGGGAAAACAACACTCGTAAGCCTGTTACCAAGATTCTATGACGTTACACGTGGTGGCATCTTTGTGGACGGTACTGATATTCGTGACTTCACTTTGAAATCACTGAGACAAAATATCGGTGTCGTTTTCCAAGATAATTTCTTGTTTGCAGGAACAATTCGTGAAAACATAATGTTAGGGAACGAAAACGCAACAGAAGAACAATTACAACAAGCCGTAAAAATGGCTTATCTGGACAACTTTATTGCTGGTTTAAAAGATGGTTTAAACACTCAAATTGGTGAACGCGGAATATTGCTATCTGGTGGACAAAAGCAACGCGTTGCAATTGCACGTGCGTTCTTAAAAAATGCCCCTATTCTTATATTAGACGAAGCTACATCCGCGCTGGACAATAAAGCAGAGGCTGTTGTACAAAAGGCAATAGAAAACTTGATGCGTGATAAGACCGTTTTCGTCATCGCACACAGATTATCCACTATTAGAAATGCTTCGAAAATTGTCGTTATAAATAACGGTGAAATAGTAGAATCAGGCACACATGACGAACTTGTTAATCGTGAATGCGGTGCATATAAAACGCTGTACGATATGCAGTTCAAATGTAATACAAACGCATAAAAATAGGATTTACGATGAACCAGAAAAATCAATTAGATATACTAAAAAGCTTGACTGGTTTAGACTTTAAATTCATTCCAGCAGATAAAAACAAATATGGAGTAAAAGCTTATTCCTGTGAAACGTCATCTGAAAAGGAATCTGATAGGGTTGCAGTAAAATTTAATGAAGAAAACATATTTTATAAAATCGACCCACAAAGTAACGGCAAAGAAAATTTGATTGTTTTAGAAAAAGAATCTGATTGGAACAGAGCTCTTGCTATTGAAAATTTAACGAATGACCGAGATGAAAAGGCTTTGAAAGATTTTGAACAAATCGGTCAAATAAATGGCAATCCTGTTTTCTTAGAAATATTAAAAGACAAAGACAATAATAATAATCCTGTTGTTGAATGGCACCAACGTGCCGTGGCGGTCGTTAATATAAACGGAAAAAGCTTGCCTTTTTACGTTTCTTCTGGTCTGTCTGGAAAAGAACAAGAATACGGAATTGCGTCTGGTAAATGGTATCCTTTACAAGGTATTTCTGACAACTGGCTTAACAAAATGCCAGATATGGAACACAATCCTTATCCAGAACTGGATGAAGTTGTAGAGCTTTTGGAAGCCCGCTTTCCAGCAGGAAGAATGAAACAGTTTGCCATGGAAGGAAGAATTCCACGCGCTGATAGAGATTTTTTGCTAAAAACAGCAAATCGCGATTTTCCAGAAGGCGTTTCTGATACAGAAAATGCCAATTTTACCTACTTCAAAAATAATGAAGTTTATTTGAAAAAAATAATAAACGCATGGCGTAACAAGCCTGCTGATTATTTCGAAAATGCACATGGAAATAAATTGGAAGATAAAGATTTAGCTCTTATCAATCAGTTACAAGAAGAAATAGATTCAAACATCATAATTGATGGTGACTATGTATTTTTTGAACCTACAAGATTTTCTGAAAATACAAAGGCTATAAAAAACTCTTTAATAAATGCAGGGTTGGAAATATACCAAGAAGTAGAAAGTGAAAAACATCCGAATTTATATGGAATGTTAAAAAGAGATTTAGTGTATGCTATACAAGAAAGAAATCAAAAACGTTTATTAGAAAATCAAAATAAAAAAGCGGCTTTTGACAAAGCTAATGCGAACATGAAAAAATCTGAAAAAAGCAGTTTTAATATGTTCCTGAAAAAAATGAAAGATTACTTTAACGAATAAAAATCGGGGGCTTTTAGGCCTCCGTTTTTTATTGTTTTTATTTATTGCGAATTTTTCTTATTTTGACTAATTTTATAGTATATGAAAAAAGAACTGTTCGATTTTCTTAATACAGACCTGCAATTCATAAAAGGCGTTGGACCTGTTCTGGCTGCACGCTTTGAAGACGTTTTGGGAGGTCGGAAAGTATTAAGCTTTATGTTGCATATTCCTGCTTATATCAGGGCTCGTGGTATAACAGAAAATGTACAAGATGCAACGGCTGGCGATATTATCACTATACCTTTGTTAGTAAAATCTCATAAAAAAGGCGGTTTTTTCCGTGGACGCCGCACTCCTACACAAATAACGTGTGCCGACAAAATGGGGAATACAGTTCTAGTACAATTCTTTAATGTAAATTTCTTGGACTATTGGCTGAAAAAATTACCAATCGGTCAATGGAGAATGATTAGCGGGAAATTGGAACGTGGCAGTCGCGCGACAATTAACCATCCAGACTTTATTGAAGAAATGCAAAATGCTGAAAAAATACCTTCTATCCAAGCCATATATCCGTCTGGCGAAGGTTTGACACAAAAAACATTTACAAGCGTTCGTGACCAAATATTTGCAATTCTTCCTGAAAAACTGGAATCAGAAACAGACCCGCAAGTATTAGAATTTTTTGATGCACTGCGTCATGTCCATTTCCCAGAAAGTGCAGACGACTTAGAACCGAATTCTGTTTATATTGCAAAATTAGCATATTGGGAATTATTGGCACACCAATCAGCAATTGTAATAAGCAGAAAAAATCGAAAAGAAGAAAAGAACAAGCGTCCTATCAGACCAAAGAAATATAATTTACTAGAAAAATTCTATACTACTCTGCCCTTCTCTATGACTGGTGCACAAATGCGTACTTTGGATGAAATTTTTAATGACATGACGCAACCGATTCCTATGATGCGTCTGGTTCAAGGTGATGTTGGCAGCGGGAAAACTATTGTGGCTTTGGCGGCTGCGATAAAAATGGCTGAAACCGGCGCACAAACAGCTTTATTGGCACCAACAGATACACTGGCACAACAACATTATGCGAAAATAAAACCTATGTGTGATAAAATTGGCATATTTTGTGACGTTTTAACGGGGCGCGACAAAGGTGCGGCACGCCGTGAAAAACTAATATCGTTGCGTTCTGGCAGAACAAAAGTAGTTGTCGGTACACATGCCTTATTTTCCGAAGATGTTGAGTATAAAGATTTGGGACTGGTTATTGTCGACGAGCAGCATCGTTTCGGGGTATCTCAACGTGAAGCTTTACGCGCAAAAGGAAATAACCCAGATTTATTGGCTTTATCGGCAACACCAATACCAAGAACTTTATCCATGACAATATATGGTGACATGGATGTATCTATTATAAATGAAAAACCTGCTGGTCGTTTGCCTATTAAAACGACTAAGTTATCTATCACAAGAATTGATGAATTGGTTGCCAGACTTCGTACACAAATACAAAACGGCGCAAAAGTCTTTTGGGTATGTCCTTTAGTTGAAGAATCCGAACAATCAGATATGACCGCAGTTGAAACACGATATGAAGAATTAAAAAAATACTTCCCTGGTGCTGGACTGGTTCATGGACAAATGGATAAAAAACAACGCGATGAAGTAATGGCTAAATTTGCAGACGATATTTCCGATATGCGAATACTTATCGCAACAACTGTAATAGAAGTTGGAATAGACGTACCGTCTGCTTCTATCATAGTTATAGAAAATGCAGAAAGATTTGGTTTGGCCGCATTACACCAATTACGTGGTCGTGTTGGACGCGGAAATTTACAGTCTTATTGTATCTTGGTTTTCGGCAAAAATGTAAGTGAAGACGGATTAAAAAGATTGGATGTTCTTACAGAAACAGATGATGGTTTTAAAATTGCCGAACAGGATTTAATAATGCGCGGTACAGGTGAATTGTTAGGAACTAAGCAAAGTGGCTGGATTAATTATCACTTTGTAGACTATAGAATGCATCACGATTTATTCAAGCTGGCTGCAAATGCCGCGCGTATGGCAGACATTCCTGATGCATGGACACGTGACTTAATGTACATATTTGATAGAGGCATAGAAATCGGTGCGTAAATTATTAGCTTTTTTATTACTTATTGTAATGAGCTGTTTTTCTGCGCATTCGGCTTCTCTTATAAATGACACGGAAACAGAAAATCTTTTAACTCAGCTTGTGGCGCCTATCGGTCGAGCAGCAAATATTCCAGACGGCAGACTAAAAGTTCATATAATAAACAGCGATGATTTTAACGCTTTCGTTATGGGCGGAGAAGACATTTATGTTTACACAGGATTACTGACACAAATAAAATCCCCATCTGCATTACAGGCCGTTATTGCACATGAAATGGGGCACACTATCGGTGGACATATGGCGCAAATGTCTTCTCGTATGGAAGCAGAATTAAAACGTGCGATGCTGATTCAAGCTTTGGGTGTGGGGTTAATGGTCGCTGGTGGCAACCCTTCACTTGGTGCAGGCGTTCTGGCCGGTTCCAGTGGCGTTGCACAACAATCAATGCTGGCTTTTTCTCGCGATGAAGAAAGAATTGCCGATGATATGGGATTAAATTTATTGGTTAAAGCAGGACTAGAACCTGACGGATTTCTAGAAGTATTGGAACAAATGGAAGAAATGACATCCGTACTAGAATCAAAAATTAACCCAAATAGAATAAATCACCCTCTGACAGCAGAGCGAATAAATAATGTAAAATCGCAAATAAAAAAAATAGACAAAGATTATGTTGCTAAAAATGCGCCAACAGATAAACAAAAGAAAGATTTCAAACTGGTTCAAGCTAAGTTAATTGGTTATCTGGATAACGCCGATAGAGTCCATACCCTATATCCAAAATCAGATATGTCAGATGCTGCGCTTTATGCGCGCGCAATCGCAAGAATGCAATCTGGTAATCTTGATGGCGCCAGAGTTGGAACGCAAACATTAATTTCAAGAAATCCAAGCAATCCGTACTTTTATGAGTTGCTTGGTGATATAGACTATCAACTTGGGCATTATGATGATAGTGTTGATGCTTATGAAAAAAGCCTTAGCCTGCAAGAATCAGCACCACAGATAGAAACTGCTTTGGCGTTGGTATTAACAGAAAGGAATAAGCCTGGCGATAAAGAACGCGCAATAGAGTTATGTAAGCGGTCGCTTTTATTCCAACCCACCCCGCTTACTTATTGGGTGTTGGCACGCGCATATGACGGTGGGCTGGCGGATTGGGCACGTGCGGAATATTACCATTTGCGCGGAGAAGAAAAAAACGCAATAAAATATGCAAAGCTGGCTAGAAAAAAACTACCCAAGGACAGTCCTGAATATATAAAATCTGGCGATTTATTAAAATAATATTTTGATTCTTTATATGAACTTATCTACATATTTAAGTTCTTCTTCGGTCAATTTGTACTCTTTATTATCTATTTTGCCATAAATAGCGAATGGTTTATGGCCATAAACTGCCCACATTCTGTCGCCATAGCTATAATGCCACCATTCTCTGGGATAATTTACAAACCCTGCCTTTACCAAAGCATTAAATAAAATACGTCTGTTATTTTTTTGTAATTTACCTAATTTTTTATATTTTGTGTGGCTTTGTATCCCATGAAAATCAAAAGGCGTTCCCATATCTAACAAAGCCCCATCTTTTACAAGCGTTACATCAATTGCCCCACCTGTTTGATGCGGACCAAATCCACCACGACTTGGGTCAGACACCGTCATTCTTGTGATTCTTTTTATTTCTTGTTCTGTTAAATCAGAATGATTTTTTCGGTTTTGTCCTAAAACTCTTTCCCATGCCGCCCATTGAACAGCTGGATGACGCCAACCACAAAAGAAATGTAACTTTATACCTTCAGGTAATTCTTTCGCTGCATTGTATATCATTGGCAACAGTTCCGCGCGAACCCAAAGTCCACCATATCGCAAAGCTGTTTCATCAAAAGAAAATGTATCGTCTTTAGAAATATCTATCAGTGGGCAATCGTTTTCTTTTATTGTCTTCCTATTTATATATTCAGAAGGTAATACTTTTCGTAACCCCAGATACCACAATATTATAGCTATATAAACTTTATATTTCATATTTTCGCTTTTTAACGATAGTGCCAATTTATAGACTCTTTTATAATGTGACGTAAAATATCACTTATCGTTTTACGCATAAATACTGAATCTGACATAGGTGTAACTTTCGTAAAATCAACCTTTGCAGGATATTTTGCTGGCCCAAATACATATTCTACATAACCACAAGAAGCTGGAAGTAACTGATTGTCCAAAACAGTGTCTATTGTCACCTTCTTACAAAAACCTTTCTGTTTTTTGATTCTGTCTTTGTAAATTTTACACTTCTTTGTTGCGCAATCTAAATGTTCACAACAATAATCCATAAACAAAGTCGTAGACATTTCTGTATCTACTTTTGCCAAACAACAAACGCCGCAATGTTTGCATAGACTCTCCCACTCTTGCGCACTCATATTTTCTAATTCTTGAACACGCTGACGCTGTTGCGTGGTTAAAAAATCATATTTATACATAATTATTCCAATACTTTCTTTTGCAATTCTATCAATTTAGAACAACCAACAGATGCCATTTCCATCAACTTTACTAATTGTTCCTGAGTAAAAGGATGTTGTTCGCCTGTTGCTTGAACCTCTATAAAACGTCCAGACTCTGATACGACAAAATTAGAATCCAGTTCGGCCACGCAATCTTCTTCGTAATCCAAATCTAATACCAAATCTCCGTCCCAAAGCCCAGCAGAAATAGCGGCAACGTGTTCTTGTATCGGGTTTTCTTTTATGCGTCCCTTATTCATTAACCAACGAACAGCCAAAACCAATGCGACAAAGCCTCCTGTAATAGAAGCACATCTTGTACCACCATCTGCCTGAATAACATCACAGTCAATTGTTATTGTATGACGCCCCAGTTTTTCCATATCCACAACACTTCGTAGTGCACGCCCAATTAAGCGCGATATTTCCGCACTGCGATGGTCTTTCATTAACGTTTCACGGTTTTTACGGGTCCCCACCGCACGTGGCAGCATAGAATATTCTGCAGTTACCCAACCACCTGTTTTATTTTGTAATCTTTTCCATAATGGCTGATTCAAATCAACAGACGCAGTACATAAAACTTGCGTGCCACCAATCTTTATAAGACATGAACCTTCGGCCCATTTATTTACACCAGTTTCCATGGAAACAGGTCGAATTTGGTCTATTTTCCTTAACGATGGTCTCATAATAAAACCTTTATTTAACAAAAATTTTACGTCAGTATATAATATGATTATGAAATTGCAATTTTTTTTAAGTTTGCTTTTTTAGATATATGTTGCTATCCTGCCAAGCTGAAAAGGATTTTTATGTCAGCAAAAACGAAGCGTTTATTTAAAAAAATCGTTAGTTATTCTGGGATTTTTTTCTTTATTCTTGCCGCCGGTATGTTGTGGTGGCAATTACGAGAATATAGCTTATACGATATAGTACATGCTATTTTTAGCATACCATTTGTTAACTTAATCGCTGCTTGTATAGCATGTTTCGCAGGTTATTTGGCTTTATCTTTATATGACTTTCTTGCATTACGATATGTTGGCGGGCATGTTTCTTGGTGGAAATGGATGCTGGCGGGCATGTTGGGTTTTGCAATCAGTAATAACGCAGGTCATGCCGTGGTAAGCGGTGGAGCAATCAGATACAGACTTTATACAAGATGGAGAATTAGTGGCGGCGATATTGTAAAAATGCTGACTTTTTCTGGTTTTACCTTCTTTTTGGGGTGCTCTGCCATACTAATTCTGGGGTATTTTCTTGTTCCAAGTGCCTTGTTAGATAAGTCCGTCGGGGCAAGTCTTGGAATAAACACTTTGTTCATATTCTGTTCGGCCGCAGTGCTGGCATATTTTGCCGCAACAATATTCTTTCGTAAAAAAAGTATAAAAATCGGCAATCTTAAATTCCAGATTCCTACGACTAAAACGGCACTATTTCAAATGTTATTGGGGGCAGCTGACAGCGTTTTAGCAGGCTTGGTTTTATATTTCTGCCTGTTGCCTTTTGTACAGATACCTTTTGGTACATATATAGGTCTGTTTGTAATTGCACAAACAACCGGTGTATTCAGTCAGGTACCTGGGGGAATTGGCGTTTTTGAAAGTATATTCTTGTTAGCCCTGCCGGAAACCGTAGATAAAGCAGACATATTCGGTGCACTGTTAGCATACAGAATTATATATTATGTATTACCTTTAATTGGTGCTGGTGGGCTGTTCTTTATCTATGAAAACTGGTTACGCGCCAGAATGAAAAAGTGGCTGGCCGAAGCAAAAGAAAAAATTCCGCAAATTCCTGAAAAAATAAAAAATATCAAAAACATAAAAAATATAAAAAATAAGAAAAAATAAATACCTTGCGTTACTGCCCTATGTCGTGCTATGCTGAATTTTATCGTATGACATGGGGTTAATATAAGTGTTCGTATTATCACTGTTTTCTGTAATTCGATTTGCGCTTTTTATCATCGTTGCGCATTCCCTTGGCATGGGCTTGGACGCCCCATGGGGACGGGTTATTTCCATTGCATACGCGCTGAAAACAAAAGGATTATTAAATGTCAAAGAAGATTTATGTGGATGCAGTCCACCCGGAAGAAACAAGGGTGGTGGTGGTGGATACCGCTACCAATCGTGTTTCTGATTTTGACGTTGAAACAACGACAAAACCTCAGATAAAAGGGAACATTTATCTGGCCAAGGTAATCCGCGTTGAACCTTCCTTGCAGGCTGCTTTCGTTGATTACGGGTCCGGGAAAAATGGTTTCTTGCCTTTTTCCGAAATACACCCTGACTATTATCAGGTAACACCCGAACAGAAAAAAAAGCTGTTGGAATTAGCACACGCGAACATCGTTGACGACGACGAAGATCCAGATGATGAAAATGATGAAGTCGCAGAATACGACGATCAAAGTGCCGGGGAAGACAACAAAGAATTTACAAAACGTGCTCACGAATTTAAAATTCAAGACGTAATCAAGCCAAAGCAAATCTTGCTGGTTCAAGGTGTAAAAGAAGAACGCGGTCAAAAAGGCGCTTCAATGACAACTTATTTGTCGTTGGCTGGGCGCTTTGCTGTTTTGATGCCTAATTCAAGAAAACGTAATAGTTATGGAATTTCTAAGAAAATTTCTGATAAAGCCGAACGTGGAAGATTGCGTGAAATTTTACATGAATTAAAAATTCCAAAAGGCATGACCGTCGTATTGCGTACGGCTGCAATGAATGCCGCTGCAGCAGATATAGCAAAAGACTATGACTATCTTGTAAATTTGTGGAACGAAATACGTAAAACAACATTGGAATCTGTTGCACCTGTAACCATTCATACAGAAGATTCTTTATTGCGTCGCGTTGTTCGTGACTTCCTTTCTGATAAAGAAGATGTTTTGGTCATTCAAGGCGAAGAAGCTTTTGACGCAGCAAAACAGTATTTTCAACAGATGTATGGTCGTGTATCTCGCAAACAATTGGTTCAATATAAAGACCCTGCTGTTCCATTAATGGTAAAAGCAGGCGTAGAAAAACAATTAGAAGGATTACACGGTCCTTATGTACAGTTACCTTCTGGCGGTTCGTTGGTAATTAACCAGACGGAAGCCATGGTTACAATTGACGTTAACTCGTCCCGTGCAATAAAGGAAAAAGATATTGAACAAACTGCGCTGAATACTAATTTAGAAGCAGCAGAAGAAATCGCTTTGCAACTGCGCCTTCGTGATTTGGCTGGTATTGTCGCGATTGACTTTATTGATATGGAAGAAGAAAAAAACAACCGCAAGTTAGAAATGAAAATGCGTGAAGTTATGAAACGTGACCGTGCTCGTACTCAGGTTGCAAAAATAAATAACTTTGGCGTTTTGATGTTATCTCGTCAGCGCTTGCGCAGCAGCTTTATGGAATCTTCATACGTTCAATGTCCGCACTGTATGGGTGCCGGTGTTGTGCCAAGCATTCAAACAGCTGCAATTATTCTGTTCCGTCACTTACAGGAAAAATTACTGGCGAAAAGCGCACAGAAAATCATCATGACAGTTCCAACGGATGTCGCGATTTACTTATTAAATCACAAACGTGCAGAATTGGCAGCGATGGAATCTGAATTTGAAACAGAAATCGTAATTGTCGGTGATGACAGCTTGATGAATATCGACCAATATTCAATTCAACGCGTTGCACCTGAACAGAATAAAACAGAAGAATTGTTGGCCGCGTACGAGCCTTCTACAGATGCAAAAAAGAAAAATGCACAGCATATAGAAGCAAAAAAGACAACTATGAACGCGCCACGTCGTCGTCGCAAAAAAGACGATAAAAAAAGAACCAGCTTGTGGCACAAATTAGTTGGTTAAATAAAAATCCCGCAAATGCGGGATTTTTATTTATTTGATTAAAGACAAAACTATCTTTGTTTGCTTTTATTATAACAAATATTATACGTGCAATTTTGACAAGTTATATCACAAATAGGATTCTTGAAGCACTTAAATGTTTGTACTTTTTCTGGAGCACCTTTTAAACTTTTAATATTACACCATAAGCAATAATATTTTTCTGCTTCTATCGGTCCATATTCTAGTGAAGTTAATCTAGGATTCCAAGAGCAATTAAAGTTTTTTACTTTTTTCGGCGCACCTTTTAAGGAAGTTAAATCATTATTGCTACAATCAAAATTACCTAAACAAATCATCTTTGATAAATCTGGCAATTTTTTTAGGCCTAGTCCTGATATATCTATGTTTTCTTTTATAACAAATCCATCAGATATCTTAAACAAGTCGTACCACTGATTATCTTGAAAAAATACTAATTTACCTTCAAATTTTTCGTATGATTTCATATCAAAAACCTTTTATGACAAAACGAATACTAAACAAGATTTTGTATATTATCAACAAAAAATCCGTATAAAGCCGGCACTTTTTTATAGCTGGGGCGGATAACCGGATTACTTCGTCACCTTGTAAAATTGTGCTATGCACAAACGGCATTCTTACGCCTGCCTTTTTATTGCGGT
>CASEZC010000022.1 GCA_949292385.1 uncultured Pseudomonadota bacterium | reverse complement strand
GGAATAATCAAAAGTACCAGGTGCATCAGCGCCAGACGGTCTATATAAACCGACACTGGCTTTTATCTCATCACCTATATTTGGTAATACTATTTCAGGTTTTGCAGAAACTCTTATGACGGCGGTTCCGTGCTGCTTAGAATTTATTTCCGAAGCATTAGTTTTTATATAAATTTTAGATTTCTTATCTGTATAATCTATTTTCTGAACTTTTCCTGTGATAGTTATGTCATGCATATTTCTTGGTATTTGAGGAGTGTTTATAATACGGGTAAACACAGCTGCATAACAAAAACCGAAAATTAACAAAGAAAATATTTTCAGAATGATGTTTTTATTTATGAAAATAAGTATGAAAGAAATAACCAATCCAAAAATAGTTATATATAACGCCGGTTCAAAAGACAGGTTAAAATAAAAACCAGCACCGAAAGCTAATAAAAACGGTAACCACAAGAACAGATTGCCTGATTGGTTTTGAAATAAATCCTTCATATTGGAATTATAGGAATTAATTTTATTGTGATTCAACGAAAAAGTTCGTATGATAGAAGTCCATAAGGAGGCTCTTATGGCAAAATATATTTTCATAACCGGTGGGGTAGTATCCAGTTTAGGCAAGGGCGTCGCGGCGGCAAGTTGTGGCGCCCTTCTTCAATCGCGTGGATACAGTGTGCATGCGCGAAAGTTTGATCCATATTTAAATATAGACCCTGGAACCATGTCGCCTTTTCAGCATGGTGAAGTATATGTTACAAATGATGGTTTTGAAACGGATTTAGATTTAGGTTATTACGAACGTTTTTTAGGGATAAAGCTTACTAGAAACGATTCTATATCCGGTGGCAGAATATATTGGGACGTATTGAATGCGGAACGTCATGGTGATTATCTTGGTGCGACTGTTCAAATGATACCGCACGTAAGTAATAAGATAAAAGAATACATAAGTGCACCAACGGATACTGATTTTGTAGTTTGCGAAATAGGCGGCACAGTCGGAGACATAGAAGGTAAAATATTTTTAGAATCAATTCGCCAATTTGCAAATGATGTAGGACGTAAAAATGTTATGTTTATTCATCTGACTTTGGCACCTTACTTGGAAAAAAGTGGTGAATTAAAAACGAAACCTACACAGATGTCAGTCAGGACATTATTAGAAAATGGTATTCAAGCGGATATGTTAATAGTTCGTACGCCAAGAATGTTAAGTTCAGAAGAGCGCGCAAAAATAGGTATGTTTTGTAATTTGCCTGCTAAAAATGTAATATCTGGTTTAGATGTGGATAACATATATAAAATACCATTGGCATATGATGCGCAACATGTCTTTGATATAATTGCTGCACATTTTGATTTGCCAAATGCCAGTGGAAACACAGATAAGTTTCATAAGATAGAAAGATATCTTTCCGCCGATTTACCAGAAGTTACAATTGGAATAGTTGGAAAATATTTTGATGTTCCCGATGCATATAAATCCTTAAATGAAGCTTTATTTCATGCAGGTGTTCACAATAACGTACATGTAAAATTAAAGAAAATAAATGCAGAATTGTTTTCGCCAGAAGAAGCAAAAGGTGTAGATGGAATTTTAGTTCCAGGAGGCTTTGGCGCGCGCGGTGTGGAAGGAAAAATAGCCGCCGCAAAATATGCGCGTGAAAATAATATTCCATACATGGGAATATGTCTTGGTATGCAGGTTGCTGTAATAGAATTTGCAAGAAATGTTCTTGGTATAGAAGATGCAGATTCAACGGAATTTTCAAAGAATTGTACACCTGTTATAAGCATTATGGCAGAACATGACTCTGCAAATATGGGTGGAACTTTAAGGCTAGGCGCATACAGTTGTAATATAAGTCCTGATACGCTTGCAGAAAAAGTATACGGACAAACACAAATATCCGAGCGACACAGACATAGATATGAAATGGATATTTCTTTAGAAGAAAAATTTGCTGAAAAGGGCTTAATTATATCAGGCCGTAGTCCAGACGGAAAGTTGCCAGAAATAATAGAATTAAAAAATCATCCGTTTTTTATGGCGGCTCAATTTCATCCGGAATTTCAATCAAGTCCTTATACAGGACACCCGTTCTTTAACGCTTTTATATCAGCGGCAGCAAAAAGAGTCGGTTAGCCAAAAATAAAGTTTGAATTTTTGGAAAGTTCTATAATTGCGTCAATGTCATCTTGGTCAGAAGTGCGTTGACGCTTTTCTTTTCCACATTTTTCGCATTTGTGGGTTATGATGAAAGCTTCACCGTTTTTTTCTATGGAAACAGGTTTCATCATACCGCCACAGTTAGACGCTCTATCCCCTGGATTTTCGTCTACGTGACGCGACCACAAGCACTTTGGGCAGTGATTTGTATATCCATTTCCATGAACAACTGCGCCACAATGGGCGCAGTTAAAATCTTCAACAGTTTTTGTAAATTTTTTCATTATAAACCTAATGCACTACGATACATTTGTGTCAATTCATCTGCTTCGTCCAATTCATCTGGGTCCATTTTACGCAGACGTATCATCTGACGAATATACTTTGGATCAAAACCAGCAGATTTAGCTTCGCTATAAATTTCCTTAATATCAGCAGCAATAGCAGCTGTTTCTTCGTTTAATTTTTCTATACGTTCAATTATGCTTAACAACTGTTGGTTGTCAATTGCACCGTGATTTGCTTCTTTCATGCAGATTTCCCCTTGTCTTTTTCGTAGTCTTATGATATACCATAAAACGCAAAAATCAATATAAAACTAAGTGAGAAAAAATGAATAAATTTACAAAAATTACTGCGTCCATTGGACCAAAATGTGAAGATAGAGAAACTTTGACTAAAATGATACAGGCTGGCGTAAATATGTGCCGTTTAAATTTTAGTCATGACACAGGCGATGTTCAGGGTAAAAAAATAGATTTGATACGTGAAATTTCAGCAGAGTTAGATACTCCTGTAGCAGTTATGATTGACTTGCAGGGGCCTAAACATCGTATTGGTAATTTTGAAACGGAAGATAAATATCCTTTAACTGTTGGTCAGAAATTTACATTTGATACTGACCCAGAACCAGGTAATTCAAAGCGCGTACAATTGCCAGACGCTGATGTGATTGCATCATTGAATGTTGGTGACAGAATTTTGTTAAATGACGGTAAGATTGAAATGAAAGTAGACGCTGTTTCTTCTGATAAAATAGAAGCAACAGTGGTTCGTGGTACAGAAATTTGGTCCAGACGTGGTTTTAATTTGCCTGATACAGAAATAGCAACATCTGTTCTTACTAAAAAGGATAGGGCAGATTTAGAATATGCTTTGACTAAAAATCCTGATTGGGTCGCAATTTCCTTTGTTCAGAAACCAGAAGATATTGCAGAAGTTCGTGATTTTATTACTGCACGTACATCTCATCCTGTAAAAATTATCGCAAAGATAGAAAGACCGAACGCAGTAGAAAGAATTACAGAAATTGCTGCGTTGGCAGACGGAATAATGATTGCGCGTGGAGATTTGGCGGTGGAAGTTCCTTTTGAAAAAGTTCCGGCTATATCACGTCATATCATTCGCGAATGCCGTAAAATGAATAAACCTGTTATTATGGCAACTCAGATGTTGGGTACAATGGTAAGCAGTGAATTTCCAACACGTGCGGAAATTACGGACGTTGCAAACGCTGCGTATTTACGTGCGGACTCAACTATGACTTCTGAAGAAACGACTATTGGTATAAACCCAGTAAACGTTATAGACACTATGACAAGAATATTGTCTTATTCAGACAGTGACGCAATTGCAAACCCATATGATTGGTCGCGTATTGAAAATGTACCAGAAAACGATTGGTCACGCAGTGTTGCATCTATGGCATATTTAAATAAAGTATCTGCAATAGTAGTGTTTGCACGTGATACAGAAACGGCGACACAAATATCTTGCCGCAAGCCAGATATTCCAATTGTTGCAGTATGTCGTGAAAGATTGATTGCAAACCAGTTGTGCTTATCTCGTGGAGTATTTCCTATATATGACGAGAATTTGTTTGCGCAAAAAGATGCATTTAATGCTGCGCGCAAATTTGGTATAGAAGAAGGAAAGCTTGTTATCGTAGACGAAGATAAAATTAGTTTGCGTACACTGGACTAAAATTATATGTCTTCATAAGAAACAACGGTGGGAAAAGTGTTGACCACCGTTGTGTTTTTTTATTAGAATCATTTAAGAAATGAGAAGGATTGTTTTAGCTGTTTTTTCTTTATTTGTATTTTCATATTCTGCGTTTGCTGCGCAGTACAAGGCGGCGCTTGTTGCTGATATGGACAGTGGTAAAATTCTTTATCAGGAAAATGCAACGGTTCAGAATTATCCAGCCAGTTTAACAAAGATAATGACGCTGTATTTAACGTTTGATGCGTTGGAACATGGTCGTTTGCATTTGGATGATTATTTGATTGTATCTCAGTCTGCGGCATCTGCATCGCCAGTAAAATTAGGATTGGTTGCAGGAAGTAAAATAAAAGTAGAAGACGCGATAAAGGCATTAACAGTTTTAAGTGCAAACGATGTTGCGCGCGTATTGGCAGAAAATTTAAAGGGTGGCAAGGAAGGTAACTTTGCTGATTTGATGACGCGTGTTGCAAATGAAATAGGTTTGTCTGGAACTAATTTTGAAAATTCTTCTGGATTGCCTAATGATGACCAGTTATCTACTGCGCGTGATATCGCGTTGTTGTCTATGGCGATATATAAACATTTTCCTCAATATTGGAAATATTTTGGTATAAAAACATGGACGTATAACGGAAAAACTTATACGAATGGTAATAGATTGTTGGGAACATATCCAGGCTGTGATGGTATGAAAACTGGGTATACCAATAAATCCAGATATTCTTTGGTTGCCACGGCAAAGCAAAATGGTCGCCATCTTATATCTGTTGTTCTTGGTGCTGAAAGCAAAGATGTGCGTGCAAACGTTTCAACCAAGCTTTTGAACAAAGGTTTTGAAATGGTGAAAAATGGTGCTGCACCTACTGTAACAAAAACATATTATGCACCTGACGAGTATAGTTCTTCAAATAATTATAGCTCGGCACCAACGTTTAGTGCAGCTTATACAGCCGCAACAACCGGTGCGAATACTGCAAAGACATATAAGAAATCGAATACTTCTGCGAGCACTGTAAATACCGTAAATAACTCTTCTGGTAATGCAGGGGTTCAGTTTGGTGCTTTCTCTTCACGTAGTGCGGCGCAAACGCAGGTTACAAATGTAAAAAATAAACTTGGTGTTACGGCTGTAATCGAAGATGCACCGAACGGAATGTATCGCGTTCGTGCAAACGGTTTGTCAGAAAGCTATGCACAGAGCATAAAAAATAAAGCTTTAAATTTAGGAATAGATTGTTACATTTTCCACTAGGTATGAATTATGAATTCAAAGATAGAAAAACTTATTAAACAGTTTGCTAAATTGCCACGTCTTGGTTCTAGGGCGGCGCAGCGTATAGTCTTAAATTTACTGCAAGATAAAACGGGGCGTGCATTAAGTTTGGCAAATGCTTTGATTGACGCAGCCGAAACAATAAGACCGTGTCCAGTGTGTGGTGTTTTAACCGACGCTGATGCGGGGCTTTGTGAATTTTGTCGTGATGATGCAAGGGCTAATGGTCAGATATGTGTAGTTCGTGATTTGTCAGATGTTTGGACTTTGGAAAAGTCCGCGGTTTTTCATGGCAGATATCATATTTTAGGCGGTTTGTTATCTGGTGTTGCTGGTACTACGCCAGAAGATTTGAATATAAAAATTTTACCGGACAGAATAAAGAATGAAAAGATAATCGAAATAATATTTGCATTGCCGAATACAGTAGAAGGAAAAACGACTCAGCATTATGTTGTGTCTGTAATAGGTGATATAGACGGAGTTAATTTTTCAGAGCTTGCATCTGGTGTTCCACTTGGTGGTGATTTAGATTACATTGATGATGGTACATTAACGTTGGCGTTTGGAGGGCGAAAGACTTTATGAATATGGAAAAATTGAAATCTTTACCGCCTGTTTCAGACATGATGCGTGAATCAGGGTTAGAGCCTAAAAAGCAATTCGGACAAAATTTTTTATTTGATTTAAATTTGACCGGTCGCATAGCCAGAAGCGTACCTAATATAGAAAGCATAGATGTTGTAGAGGTTGGGCCAGGACCTGGTGGTTTAACACGCGCATTATTATTAGCCGGTGCGAAACGTGTTATAGCGATAGAAAAAGATAAAACAACTGAGCAGATTTTATCAAAGATTTCTGACAGTTCATCAGGTCGTTTGACGGTTATATATGAAGATGCTTTGAAAGTAGATTTTTCTGCCCTTGGTGTTTCAGAATACGCGATATGTTCAAATTTACCATATAATGTTGGAACAGAGTTATTTATAAATTGGTTATTACGCGCAGCAAGCGGTGATAATATAAAATCTATGACATTAATGTTTCAGCGCGAGGTTGCTCAACGTATAGTCGCAAAAGTTGGTGACGAGCAATACGGAAGATTAGGGGTTTTAACATCGTTAATTGCAGACGCTAAAATTTTATTTGAGGTTCCGAATACCGCTTTTGTTCCGCGTCCAAAGGTTCAGAGTGCGGTTGTACAAGTTTTGCCTAATAAAGAAAAAATAAATAAATTAGGTGATGTCGTAAAGTTAGGGCAACTGACAGCAAAGCTTTTCGGACAAAGAAGAAAAATGATACGAGGCATTATGCCAGGCGTAGATTGGCAGGCGTTTGGTTTACAAGGCACGGAAAGAGCCGAAGAATTATCACCGGAAATCTTTGCAAAACTTGCGAAGAATCTGATATAATATTTCTTATACGAGAGAGAATGTAAAATGTCATTATCACTTTTAATATTTTTTGCGGTTGTTTTTGTATTCGTTTGTACGTTGCGTGTCGCACGTATAGGGGCGTTGGTAGCGTTTTTATTAGCAGGTGTAATTTCTGGGCCATACGTTTTAAACCTGTTTCAATTAACGGATACGTGGACATTTTTAGGTGACCTAGGTATTTTATTCTTGTGGTTTACATTGGGACTGGAAATAAATATGAAACGTCTATGGAATATGAGACATACTATTTTCGGTTTTGGTGCTGCACAAGTTTTGATGGTAGCTATAATGTTATTTCCAATATTGTTTGGATTAACTTCTTGGACTATTTTAGGTTGCATAATGGTTTCTTTATTGTTGGCGATGTCCAGTACATCAGAAGATATGCAATTGTTAATAGACAGAAACCAGCTAAATACTAATATGGGGCGTCAAACGTTTTCTATCTTGTTGTTCCAAGATTTGTTGTCGATTCCATTGTTGGCTATGTTACCTGTTTTTGCTGGAAAAAGTTTTAATTTAGGCGCATCGGCTATTGATATTTTTGTTTTATCTGCAGCCTTAATTGTCGGTGTTGTAATAGTAGGTAGATTCATATTAAACCCACTTATGAAGTTGGTTGCAAAACTGAAATCAAAAGAAGCATTTTTATTAGCAATAATGTTGAATATAACAGCGTGGGCAATTGTGATGAGCCTCATAGGACTACCTGTTGGACTGGGTGCGTTCTTAGCAGGTATGTTGCTGTCTGAAACGATATATCGTCATCAGATAAGCGCTGAAATATCGCCTTATTCTATGCTGTTTTTAGCGTTCTTTTTCATTTCTCTTGGAATGAGCTTAAACTTACCAGTCCTGGGATTGCGTTGGTATTGGATTCTTGCGGGTGTAGGCGGTTTAATACTGGTAAAATTCTGTGCGATATTTATGGTTGCGCGCGTAAGAAATGTTCCTGCACCAGAGGCGGCAAATATCGCGTTAGTTTTGGCACAGGGCGGCGAGTTTGGTTTGTTAATGTTACAGACGATGAAAACATCTGGTATAGATGCTTTGCCAGAAATGCATCAAGAATTACTGACGGCAATAATAATTTTATCAATAATGTTAACGCCTATATTGCTGGCAATATTTGATTTACTACGTAGAACTGGTAAATTATTTACTTCACAATCTTTATCTAGACCAGAAGAAAAAGACGGTGAAAAGAAGCCAGAAGTTATAATCTGTGGTTTTGGTCGTGTTGGGCAGATTGTCGCGCAATTATTAGAAGCCGAGAAAATACCATACATAGCAATTGATTTAGATGTTAACGCAGTTATGTTAGGGCGTGAACGTGGTTTTAATGTTGCATATGGAGATACAAGAAATTCTGATGTTTTGCGTGATTTAGGTTTGGCTAATCGTCGTACGCGTGCTGTTGTTGTTGCACTGGATAATGCTGCCAATGCCAGCAGTACAGTTTTAACGGTAAAAGGAATTACACCGAAAGTTAAGATTTTTGCGCGTGCAAGAAATTTGGCAGATTCTAAGGCATTGTTAAAACTTGGTGTTGCAGAGGCTCAGCCAGAAACAATAGAATCATCATTCTTCTTAGGTTATGGAGTTTTATCTTATTTAGGTTTTTCTGAAAATAAGATAGAAAATTTATTAAATGAGATGCGTGCGGATAACTATGCGTTGCTAGATAATACGGTGTCTGACGCAAATGTTCAATAGATAGTAATTTTCTAAGAAAAAGCCCATTTTATATGGGGCTTTTTTTATATTTGCTTTTATGTGATAGTGCTGTTATATTTCGAAAAACAGGGAAAAAGATATGAAAAATAAAATTTTGAAATACTTAGCCATTATAATGGGCGTTGTTTTATTAGACCAAATTTCTAAGGGAGTTTTATTGTATTTAATAACTGGCAGTGTGCCTGTGATGGGTCCTGCATGGCAGGTTGTTCCTGTGCCATATTTAATGTCACAAGTTTGTGATTTCTTTAATATCGTGTTTACTTGGAATCCTGGCGCATCTTTTTCTATGTTGCGTGCGGTTGGGGAAGCAGCTCCGATAATAATAATCGTTATGACAGGTTTTATAATTGGTTTTATCGGTTATTATTTATTTAAACGTGCACGTTCTTATGAAGCTGTTCTGCTTGCATTGATATTTGGTGGTGCACTTGGTAATTTAATAGATAGAATTCGTTTTGGTGCAGTTATTGATTTCTTAGATTTTCATGTTGGTGGGTGGCACTGGCCGGCTTTTAATGTTGCGGATATTTGTATAGTATTGGGGGTTGGTTTATTTATATTAAATTGGTATTTAGCAAGACGTAAATGTTTAGAATCTGTAAAAACAAAAGGTGAGAAATAGTCATGGTAAAATATTTAGATAATAATTCTGGTTTCAGACAATGGAATGCCAGCAAGGATAACAATAATAAAAAGTCCATGCTGGGTGGTTTCTTTTGGTGGTTTTTATTGTTCTTGGCATCATGGTGGTTAATTGGTTTGTGGATGACTCCAAAGACAACTGAGATGGCGGTTGTAGAAGAAAAGACAGTTACTGAAGATTTATCTTCTGTTCCTGTGTCAGAAATAAAATCAGATGATGTTGCTGCAAACGTTCAAGGTCTTCGCATTTATGATGTAAAGCTATTAAAATTTGCCAAGAACGGTTCTGATGCGGATGCAACGGTTCCTGTATCGCTTTTAAGTGGTGACGGCGCTTTTGCAGAAGTTGGTTTTCTTGCACCAGGAACAACGACTCCTGTTGCTACAACTGTTTGGAAGCAAGACGGTAACAGTTTTGTTTGGAATAATTCAAATGGCGTAGAATATCGTCGTACGATTGATATAGACGGTTACGTAGTAACAATAGAAGATACGATTAAAAATTCGTCTAATAAAGAGATTTCTGTTGCACCGTATGCAAGAATAGTTCGTGCAAACGATATGTTATCTTCTGCAGGTGTTTACACAGGTGCAATTGCATATGCGAACGATGATATCCAGCGTGATGATTGGCATGATTTAGACAAGAAGTCATTTGCATATTCTACTACAACGGGTTTTGTTGGTTTTGCAGATCAATATTGGGAAACAATAATTTCTGTGGACAGCATGGACCAGACGTTGCGTGTAAAGAAACAAGATGCGACTTTGTACCAAGCAGATGTTGCAGCAAATGCGGTTTCAATTGCAGCGGGGCAGACAAAAACATTGAAAACGAATTTGTTTGTTGGACCACGTGAACAGAAGGTTTTGGATGCAGCAAATGAAAAAATTAATGGCATAGATGAAACGATAGATTACGGTTGGTTCTGGTTTCTTGCCCGTCCTATGTTGTGGGCATTAAACGCGATGAATTCTGTAGTTATGAATTATGGTATTGCGATAATAATATTGACGATACTTTTGCGTTTGGCCATGTGGCCACTTACAAGAAAGTCTTATACATCAATGATGGCGATGCAGAAAATGCAACCTGAAATGGCGCGCATTCAAAAGCTGTATGCTAATGATAAAGTTCGTTTGCAGATGGAGATGATGAAACTGTATCAAAATCATAAGACTTCTCCTATGTCAGGTTGTTTGCCTATGTTGATACAGATACCTATATTCTTTGCGTTATATAAAGCATTATTAATATCGGTTCAGATGAGAAGTGCGCATTTCTTATGGATATCTGATTTAGCAGCTATGGATCCATATTTTATATTACCTATATTAATGGGTTTAACTATGTGGTTACAGCAATATTTGCAGACAGTGACCAGTGAAAATAAGTCACAGGCAAACGATGCAGTTGCGCAGACTCAAAAAGTAATGAAGTGGATGCCATTAATATTTACAGTAATGTTTGCATGGATGCCTGCTGGTTTAGTATTGTATTGGACGGTATCTAATATATTTGGAATAGGTCAAATGTATTATATAAAAAAGAAAACAACCAAATAAAAAACGCCCTTATGGGCGTTTTATTTTGTCATATAAAGCATCTGGTGTTTGAATAAAAATATTTTTTAATCCGATAACTTTTTTTGTAAATATAACGCAAGAGATCGCGTTTATTTTATTTATATGTTCAGGTACTTTTTTATATGTTTTTACAAAAAACCAACCGTTTCTTTTTAAAGAATTTATACCAGATTCGGTTATGATAATTTTTTCTATCCTATGACTTTTTATGAATTGATATAATGCATAATGTTTTCCTTGTTTAATTATAGGCGCACAGTGTCGAAAGTTCTTGCAAAAAAGTTTAGGTAAAAATTTAGAAGTTTTTTTAGAGAAAGCGATGATAATCATAATATATTCCTTTTATTTTTCCCCGCACGCATATATTGCGTGCGGTAAAATTTATTGTTCTATCCATCCGCGTTTAATTGCTTCTTTTTCCAATACCGACATAGCGGTTCGCCATAAATCAGCGGCCTTATTTTCAGCCCACACATATTGATGCGGTGCGCGTCTGCGGTCGCCAAACTTTTTCATCACGTTCAGCTGTTCATCATTTAGCTTTCCTGACAGATATAGTTTTGTAATCAGCGTTTCTACGTCTAAAAGTTCACAAGGTCTTTTAGTTGGAGTATATCTATGAGTGATAAAACCATTTTGAACAGATTTTGAATAAAGAAACCAGAACCAAAGCTGTTCTGCATTTTGAAATTTTTCTGTGGATAAAATTGCCTGTACGTTTTGAGCTGTCATTTTCTTCTCCTCCTTGTTTTATAATGACTTTATATGCCTGCTTATATAGAACAACAGTAGAAAACTGTAAAATATTACAACCGACGGTTGAAATTCGAATCGGATTTCTGATTCGTTTTAAACTTTTGTTTTCTTGTGTTCGAATCGTGTTTTTAAACAAAAAAAAACGCGCAAAGAAGCGCGTTAAAAATATAAATTCAATTTTATTAGTTCTTTATATCATAAACCTCCATCTTAAAGATTAAAAATAAGCCCGTCATAAAGACGGGCCAGTTTTTATAGTATTGGTGGGAAGCAATCACCGCCAGTTTCTGGACAGCAATTGAAACCTTGTTCACCCATATCAGTATATACTTCACCTGTACAGCAACCATATTGGTCAGGAACACTTCCATCAGGACAGGTTATAACATTAGCGGTAGTCTCTTCTGCAGGTGTTTCTTGTGTCTGGAATGGGTTTTGAATTGCACCATCTTCATTATAAGTTAACCCAAGAATATCTTCATTATAAGATTGACTACCTGTTATACCTGTTAATCCTGTTCCTGTATTAAAGCTAGAACCAGTTCCTGTTCCATAATTTGTCTGGAACTGTTTCTGCTGATCTTGATACAGCGCATCTTGCTTTGCATTGTTTATGGCCTGATAATTTAAAGACTGACAGTATGCCAAAACAGTTCTGTAATCATAACCAGATTGTGCAATTTGTCCTTCTATATCTTCCTTTATATCCCAGATACCTTTAGAATCAGTTGTACAATAATCTTGTAGATTAAACGAACGAACCTGACCAACCCAAGAAGAATCGCCATAGTTTACAGTTGGTGTGTTTGAACGCCAATTATCATTACGTTGGTTTCTATTTGTATTCGAAGCGGCTTCTACATTCTTTACAGAACATTCTTTTGAATCATCATTACCACAAGTAATTACCAAATCTGTTGGTGAAAATACTGTTATACGCGTACCTGCCGCGATAGAGAACGGAGGTATCGTATTATCCATTGCATCAACCAATAGTTTTTGCGCTACCTGATTCCACGCAGTTATTATTTCGTTCTTTGCTAATTCAGAGGAACGAACTGTACCAGATTGAACAACTGTATTGTTATCCAAATCAATTTGATTAACAAAAGTATCTGCAATTGGTGCAATCATATTTACCGCAGCTGGAACAATCGCTGTCAACATCGGCATAACAATTTGTTCAACATAGTCTGTACTTCCATGACCAGGAACACCGGCACGACCTTGCGAGTCAGCCGAAAAAGGATTGTTTCCATGAAAGTTAAATTCAACACCGTTTGGTAATATAAATTGATACCATTGTATTTGCATACGTCCTATTGACTTATATGGACCTGGCAATTCACCTGTTACATAACCAAGCAACAGCGTACCCGTTGGTATAACAACTGTACGACCGTCATCAGAGTATACATTTCTATCAACTGTGGCACGCACTGGTAATGTCTGACTGCTACAATTTCCAGCTGCGTCGCAATTGTATAAAGAAGGATCTGCGCGAACTTCAGAAACGATTGTTGCAGGAATTGGTTTATATTGACGCAATACAAACTTTCTATCAAATGGATCTGATGAATAAACTGCGCTTGTACTGCTGGTGCCTACCAGTACATCTGGTGCTGCAGGTGTTACAACACGGTTTGAAAACGTACCAGTTGCAACAGGAAGTGGTGGTCTATTACTTAGTTCTTCCTTTGTAAGCTGTCTTGCTTTGTTTACTTCTTTTTTAGTTGCTGGGTTTGACAACTGTGGTATTTCACCGTTACTTATGGTTGTATAACCGATATGTTCAGCGTCTGTACCTATTTTTTTACCTGCTTCGTTGATATCTGTTATTATACCTGTATCAGGGTTATATATGCCCGTAGGTGTATCGCAGTTTTTATCTGAAAAAGGATGAAAATAATATGCACCAGCTTCTGGTCTTATCCAGCCACTTTGTACGCCGGATAAGTTATAACCCGGAAATGCAAAATCAGAACAAGATTCAGGTGCTGTTTCTTCTGCCGCTGTTTGTACAACAGGACTTGGTGCAACAAATGTTTCTTCTTCAAATATATTTGCTGGTGCGATACTTTCTATCTCATTTTTTATTTCTTCCTTGATAGGTATAACTGGTTCTGAAACTTCCTCAACAACAGGTAGAGTTTCCTCAATAAATTTGTTTTCTATCGGTTGCGCAACAGGTTCTGGTTCATTGGCACCTAAAACCAGTACAACTTTATCTGTCTTCTTCATGGCATCTGGTTCATTCACACCGCGCCAATCAATATACAAGTCAATTGTTTCCGTTGCAGCCTTTGCAGTAGGCGCATAATTTAAAACGATTGTGCAAGCCGTTGTCTGATTTATCTGCCCCAGCCTTGTACATGTTTGCTGTGGATCTGACAATCCAGAAACATCTTTAGTTCTTCGGATGTCAGTAATTTTTACGGGACCAGAAGAAGATATTTTTATTGTTTCTGATTCTGAATCTCCAACTAAAACATTTGCCCAATTTATGGAATCTGGCGAAATGTTAAGTTTTATATTGGCTTCGTCAGTTGTTTCTATTTTTTCTTCTTCTTTGCCTGTTAATAACAGAGTAAGCAAAATCAATACAACAACAAAAGCGGCAGCCAAAAACAGCCACTGAACGTGTTTTGGCGTATTTTTACGCAAATCAGAAAATTGCTTTTTTATATTACTCATTAGTTATCCGCGCTTTTTTGATGTTATTGTATTCTTACAACGCTGCAACTTGCACCGCTGAACTTTAACAATTGGTCACACAGTTTCTGTGCTGTGTCGATATCTGATAAAGGCCCAATACGTAAACGATACAAACGTGCTGCAGAAGATTCAGAACCTAAATCACCAACACCTTGTTCATCTACGGCAAAGAATACCATATCTTTGTAAGGCGCCAAAATTCCTTGTCCATCATCACCGCTGAACTTAGACAATAAGTTTGCCCAATAATCATCCAACGCCTTTACGGATGTATCTGATTTTAATTCAACAGCAACACCAGATTGATTAGATGTAATTAACGGTATATTAGATTGTGGTAAGAACGAACCAGCTGTTAATCTTTGTGTTGGTATCATTGAAACGCCACTTGTTCCGTTACCTCCAGATACAGGTGCAGGAACACCATAACCAGCAGGCATGTAATAACCGCTCGTAGCCCCACCAACTGGCGCATTGCCAACAAACATAGGCGTTGTTGTGTAATTCGAAACAGAACCACTCATCGCTGCTAAATCTTGATTATAAGCGATATTGTTTAATGACTGTCCAGACAGCATGCTTTGCGCAACGTTTGCTTCTGCCAGCGCCATAACAGATGCAGTATCTGCAATTAAGAATGGCTTTTCACGCTTCTTTATACATACGATACGTTGACCACTGCGCAGTACCATGTCGCCAACAGCTTCTACGATAAGTAATCTGCCGTCTTCACCATCTGTTCTGAAACTGACCGGTGATTCACCACCTTCTACCAACAAAGAAACAACAGGTCTTTGAGTCATAGATATAACTTTGTCACCAAAATCAATATAAGTGAATATTCTGTCGCGCCATACGCGTTCTGGTGCGATAACATAATCATCTGGGTTTGGTACGAATATATCCAAATCAAATCTAAATTCGGACGGGTCAATCTTCATAGACTTTATCCAGCCATAATCTTCCCCATCAACGCCAACTGTACTAGAAGCGCTAGATGCTTTCTTGAATATAGAAGACGAACCACCGGTTGCAGTTGTTGATGTGCTGGCGTTTGGCAGTGTGGCATTACCATCCAAAACAACTTCTACCTGTGAATAAGTAATTTCGCTGGAATTAGAAGGTTCACTGCGAAGATAGAATATATACTGATTTCCAGATTTTCCAGTTACGATAAAGTTCGTATCTGAACCTTGGTTGCTAGCCTCTGGAGTTATTAAAATAGTATTTCCACCTTGTGCGGCATCAAATGTAAACAATCCTTGATTTCCGACGACAGCGTCCGCAATTTGTTCGCCGTTTGGCAAAGTTATCATAGTAACCATACCATTACGAAGTTTGACAGGTAAAACGCTTCCCTTTGACCAACTTAACTGAGCATACCCAGGCTTTGTGCTGCCTGCTGCCATATTGGCATTAGGATTATCCCATGCTGACTGAATTCCATACACCCCTGTTTCTGCCAAAGCAGAACCAGTGCACAGCATAGCCAGACAAAGAATGGATACGTTTAATTTCAGTGCTTTTGCGAACGTCATACTTTTTCCTTCCGTTTCTAAAATTCATCACATATCAAGATAACCTGTATCTAATGGGTCACCGTTACCAGACTCAATTTCATATTCTGAAACTTTTATGCCCAGCGGGTTATCCAATCTATCAGACCATTTTATGCCTGGGTTATCATTCATATCTAATTTTACTTTTATTTTATACTCTTTTTTGTCTAACTGTCTATCATTATCTGAACAAAAATAGTAAAATTTTACAACGTATGTATTGTCTGTTCTTGGTTCAAAAACATCGGTTCCGAACTCAACAGAACAAGAAAATTCAAAATCAGGCAAGCCAGACATCCACGCGTTCCACATGTTTGTCTGAGTAAATTCGTTGTAAACATCCTGCGTAGACCAAGTGTAGACCACGCCGTCAGTCTCGTTATTCCATTTGGTGCGCATTACGCCGGCGTTTGGAACGACCTCATTACGAGCCTTTATGTATTCCAGTATGAAAGATTTTTTATAATTTTCTAAGTTTTCATCTGATGGAACCATTTCGCGCAATATGACCTGTAAGTCTTGCTTTGGTGCCGTCATCAGAAAGAATACCTGAGGTCTGTTTAGAGGAAACATATTGTACAACGTGAATACCAACGCCAGCAGCACGACAATTGCGCCTGCAAACACAAAAGTCATGACTCTTGATATTAAAATTGGCGGTTCTACGCGTTCTTGCACTTGTTCCTCTCTCTTAATATAAAGGATTGTAGAAAAAAACAAGGGGTTGGTGCAAGTAAAAAGTGCACTAAAAACAGATAAAAATGAATATTAATTTTACTTTTTACTTGCTTGAAGATAATTAAAACTTTATAATACTTTCTGCTTGATTTTTTGTGCAATTATGCTATCTTGTCGCAGACTAATTGGGTCTGATTGTACAAAGACGGGTGAATATTGGGTTTTTAATAGGGGCATAGTTCAACGGTAGAATATCGGTCTCCAAAACCGCGGATGAGGGTTCGATTCCTTCTGCCCCTGCCAGAATTCTGGG
>CASEZC010000021.1 GCA_949292385.1 uncultured Pseudomonadota bacterium | reverse complement strand
ATTGACGGGGCTCGAACCCGCGACCTTCTGCGTGACAGGCAGACGCTCTAAACCAGCTGAGCTACAACCCCTTAAAGCAAGGCTTATGATATACTGTTATAAACTTAAATGCAAGACTTTTTTTCATAAATAATAAAAAATCCGCCAAAGTGGCGGATTTTTAAGGTTTATTTTATTAATTTTCCCATTGCAACTGCCGTATCACCCATACGATTAGAGAATCCCCATTCATTATCGTACCATGCTGTTACGTGAACAAGCTTTTCTCCAAGTACTTTAGTCTGTGATGCATCGAATATAGAACTGTGTGCGTCACCTGTAAAGTCAACGGAAACTAATGGTTTGTCGTTGTAACCAAAAGTCTTTGATTCGGCTGCTTTCATTGCTGCGTTAACTTCTTCAACTGTTGCTGATTTTTCAAGGTTAACGACTAATTCAACAACTGATACGTCAGGTGTAGGTACGCGAATTGCCATACCGTCTAATTTACCTGCTAGTTTTGGTAATACCAAACCGATTGCTTTTGCAGCACCTGTGCTGGTCGGTATCATTGACATCCCTGCTGCACGTGCACGACGGAAGTCTTTGTGGTTTTTATCTAACAGCTGTTGATCGCCTGTGTATGCATGTACTGTTGTCATCCAACCTGATATGATACCAAATGTATCATCTAGAACTTTTGCAACTGGAGCCAAGCAATTTGTTGTGCAAGATGCATTTGATACAATCAAGTCTTCTGCTGTTAATGTATCCTGATTTACACCGAATACTATTGTTTTGTCTGCGCCTGTTGATGGGGCAGATACAAGGATGCGTTTTGCACCGCAGTCTAAATGAACGCGTGCTTTTTCCGCAGCTGTAAAAATACCTGTGCATTCCATGACTACGTCAATGTCTAAGTCTTTCCATGGCAATTTTGTAGGGTCTTTTTCTGCAATGCACTTTATTTTTTGATTTCCGACCAATATGTATTCGCCGTCTAATTTTACATCCATAGGCAATTTGCCGTGTACAGAATCGTACTGTAATAAATAAGCGTTTTGTTCTGCAGGAGCCAAATCATTTACTGCAACAAATTCAATATCATCGCGACCGGATTCCAGTGCAGCGCGCAAAACCAAGCGACCTATACGACCGAACCCGTTAATAGCAACTCTTACTTTTGACATTTTTCTTCCTTTCTTTATTTATTGGACGGGGGTATTTTAGCACTGTGTGTAAATTGTGCAATTATTTTTTGCTTGTTGGGCTATGCTTGATTTTTCAGGTTTATTTTTTATAATAACCTAAATGAAAACATACAGTTCTTATATTATTGCAGGTCCTACCGCGTCAGGGAAATCTGATTTTGCGCATAATCTGGCAAAGCAGGTGAATGGTATAATAATAAATTGTGACAGTGTTCAGATTTATCGTGGAATAGAAAATATTTCAGCCAGCCCATTTGCGTGTCGTGAAGTTTCTGATGAGATAGATGGCGTTCCTTATCGTTTGTTTTCAATATTGTCCTTAAAAGAACAAATAAGTGTTGCCGATTATTTAAATATGGCGCAAGCGGAGTATAAAAAAGCTATAGAAGTTGGTTTGGTTCCTATATTTGTAGGTGGAACAGGGTATTATATAAATGCGCTTATAAACGGAATGTCTCCGATGCCAGAGGTTTCTTCTGATTCTAGAAAAAAGGCTCGCGATTTAGTTGCGAAAGATTTGGTTGCAGCGCGAAATTTATTGCCTGCTGAATTTAAAGCAACCGACCCTCAACGCGTTGCGCGCGCGCTAGAAATATTTTTTGAAACGGGTCATCATATTACTTATTGGCAAAATATGGAAAGACAAGGGGCGATAGTACCAACACCTCATAGAATATTGATAAATCCACCGGCAGATGAAGTAAAACAAAGAATTGCAGCGCGTATTCCAAAGATGCTTGCTGGTGGGGCAATAGAAGAAGCGCGTTCTGTAATTGATTCTGGTTGGGATGAAAATAGGGCGATTGGTGCGCATCAATTGTGTTCTTATTTGCGTGGTGAAATAACGAAAGATGAATGTATAGAAAATTGGATTGTTAAAACAAATCAATATGCAAAACGGCAGAGAACTTGGTTCAGAACGCAGTTCGCTGCCGATGAAGAAATTAAAGAAACAAAGACGAAATAGATTTATTTTGTTTTTATAATTATCTTTTCTGTGATTTTTAATCTTCTTTGTCTTTTTTCGCTATATTCTTTTTTTGCTTTTTCGATATTTGAATCGCTTGATTTTTTATTACTTTTTTTTACGTTTTTAAATTTAGCTTTTTTCTGTTTTAACGGTTTTTTTATGCTTTGTTGAAATATCAGCGTTTGAATATATGCAGACTGATCAAATAAAGTTCTGTATAAGTATTCTTTTGCTTTTCTTCTGTTTACCATTTCAGAATTGTTTTGGCTGTATAATGATAAATAGTCGGCTACATTCAATATAAAAGCTTTTAAAAACTGTGGATTTGTATAGTCTGAATTGCGTGAATCCAAAGAACGAATAAAGATTTTTGTATAAAATATTAACCAGTCTTCTGTTTTTTTAGAAAAAGGTACAGTTTTATACCAACTTTTTTCTATGCTTTCTATTGTTGAATAGGAAGGCGTTAGAGAAGATAGGTTTAATTCTGAAAGTAAATTTTTCTTATAGCTTAAAAATAAGCGCTTTGCTGCGGTAATTTTAATTTCGTTCATTTTATTTACTCTTGGTTCGATTTATAAAATGTTTGCACGAAATATAAAATTTGTCAATTTATTTTTTAGCTAACTTTTTATATGCACTGACTATTTCGCTGCGCATATTTGCGTTTTGTATTTTCTTTGAATATGCAACAGCGTTATTGAATTCGTTTTCTAAGAAATCCCAGTTAGAATATTCCCAGTCTATTATACCTACGATATCCATGTTTTTTTTGTTTACTATTACATTGTTGCATATATCGTTATGGTTCCAACCGTCGCCGCTACGATTTTCGCGCAAATCATTAATTTCCTTTGGAGGATTATTGTGTATCGCAAAAATGAATTCAGCAATTTGCTTTGCCCATTTTTTACGGTGCTTTATTATTGTTTTTTGTGAGAATTTATTAAGATTTTTTCCTGGTATAAAATCATACTTATAAAAAGTGTATTTTCCCGCCTTTACAATTTCTATCTTTGGTATTTTAACAGGAGATATATTTGCAAAAGCATCGGTTATTCTTTTTTCGCGTAATATCTTGTCAGCAGGAATAGAATTATCAAACTTTTTTCTGATTTTAAATACGTATTTTTTATCGATTATAAAGCCTATATTCCAACCGCCTTTTATCATCACAGTGCGTCTGAAATTTAAATCGGGGTATTTCTTTTTTAATGCGTTATATTTATTCTTCCAATCGTATAATTTTTCAGTTCTTATTTGATTACGTTTAGCTTTGTTTGGTATGAGGTTGCATAAAAAGTCGCATATTTCAAAAAAAAGTTTCCACATAAATTCGCCCTTGATTACTATGTTTAGAATGGTATTGAAAAAAAGAAAAAAAACAAGTATTTTGTGATTATGTTCAAAGCAGGTGATATAGTAAAAATCTTGATACCAAATGTTATAAATGCAGGTTATGACTATAGATTAACCGATGTTGCTGATTTGGGTACTTTTGTTCAAGTGACTGTTATGAACCGTCCATATATAGGTGTTGTTTATGGAATTGGTGACAGTGGTCTGCCGAAAGAAAAAATAAAAAGTGTTTCTAAAATCTTTCCTTATAAATTGGAAATAAGTGATTTGCAGTGGATACAAAAAATGTCTGAATGGACATTGATGGCCCCAGGCGCAGTATTGCGATTAATAGTAAATGTACCAGATGCATTTTCTGCCCCTAAGGTAGAGCAATTATATGCTTTTAACCACGATAGTAATATAAAGATGACCGAAACCAGACAGGCTATTGCGGATGCTTTTGATTCTAATGATAACGAGCCTATGTCTGTTTCGGATATACAAAACATTGCACACGTTAGCAGTTCGGTTGTAAAAAATATGATAAAAAGCGGCGGTCTTGTATTGCGCGACAGCAGGGTTAAAGAATCAAATACGTTTTGTTATGAATATAAAGATACAGGGTCAGTAAAATTAAATGATGAACAATCTGTTGCTGCGGATGCCATAGGCGGTTCGATAGATAGTGGTGGTTTTAGTGTTTTTTTATTAGATGGTATTACGGGCAGTGGAAAGACTCAGGTTTATTTTGATGCAGCGTGGCGTGCATATAAAAAAGGGCAAAGTGTTTTATTGATGATGCCAGAAATAGCACTTACTGCGCAGTTTATGTCAAGATATCAAAAACGTTTCGGTGCACCACCGGTTATATGGCACAGTAACTTAACCTCTGCACGCAGACGTGAAATTTGGCGCGGTGTTTTACGTGGTGATATACGTATGGTTGTAGGTACGCGCAGTGCTTTGTTCTTGCCGTGGAAAAATCTTGGCTTGATTGTGGTTGATGAAGAGCATGACGGTTCTTATAAACAAGAAGATATGGGTAACTATCATGCGCGCGATATGGCAATACTGCGTGCGAAAATTGCGGGATTTCCTGTTGTTTTAGCAAGTGCTACACCATCTGCAGAAACTCTTCAGAATGTTTCTGTCGGAAAATACAAGGCGTTAAAATTGACGTCCAGATTTGGTGGGGCAACGTTGCCAAAAATAGAAACTATTGATATGCGTCAGAATAGACCAGAAGATTATAAGATTAAAGAAGATTCTGAAGATGTTCAAACGGGGTATCTTTCAAATGCATTGTGTTTAGAAATTCAAAAAACGTTAGATTCTGGTCAGCAGGTTATGTTGTTTATTAACAGACGTGGGTTTGCGCCTATTATTCAGTGCAAAAAATGCGGCTGGGTTGCAACGTGTGATGATTGTAGCGTTGGTATGACGTATCATAAACGCGTGGGAAAGTTATTGTGTCATATGTGTGGTCGTATGGAAGCTTTGCCAGACAAATGTCCTGTTTGTGGAGATAAAGTTTCTATGCGTGGGGCAGGGCTTGAAAAAATACAAGAAGAGGTAAATATAAAATTTCCTTCTGCCAGAACGGCATTAGTATCAAGTGATACAATGGTGTCGCGTCAAGCTTTGGAAAGGCTTGTAAAAAAGATGGAAGAAGGAGAAATAGATATTGTAATAGGAACTCAAATTTTGGCGAAGGGGCATCATTTTCCTAACTTGACATTGGTAGGTGTTGTTGATGCTGATATGGGTTTATTTGGTACGGATTTTCGTGCGGCGGAACATACTTTTCAACAGTTGTTTCAGGTTGCTGGTCGTGCTGGTCGTGGCGAACTGCCAGGTCGGGTAATGTTACAGACGTATCAACCTGATAATCCTGTTTTGCAGGCTATATGCGCTGGTGACAGAGATGATTTTATGAAATCAGATATGGATGCAAGGCGTATGGCAAAAATGCCACCATATGGTGGTTTGATTGCCATAATTGTAGAAGCGCAAAAAGAAAATGTTCTACAAAGTTTTTGCAAACAGCTTGCAGATGCGGCCCCTGCTGCGAATGGTGCGAAAATAATGGGGCCTATCGCTGCGCAAGTTTATCAGATAAGAAACTGGTATAGAATGCGCTTTTTGGTAACTGGTGATATGAAGGCGAATTTGCAAGAGTTAGTAAAGCATTGGTTGTCAAAAGTAAAGGTTCCTGTAAATGTTCGAGTGAAAATAGACGTTGGACCGCAGAACTTTATGTAACGTATATTGAAAAAGATATTTTTTGACATATAATACATATAAAAGAGTAAGGAGTAAAAAATGGGCGAAGTATTATTATTTTTTTTCGTAATGTTTCTTTTAGTAATGATAGGGTTGGCAATTATATGTATTCCAATCATGATTGCTAATGAGCGCGGAATTGAAGGAAGTCAAAAGACTTTGATTATCGTATTGTCATGGCTTGGAATATTCTTCGGTGTAACATGGTTTGTTGCATTGTTCTTGTCTTTGTTGTGGCGTGGTGAAGAATACTGCTGTGCAGATAACTTGGATAAGCTTGAAAAATTGTCACGCTTGTATAAAGAGAAGGCAATAACAAAAGAAGAATATGAAAAATTAAAATCTAAGTTGTTGAATTAAAAAAAAAGCCCGTTTGGGCTTTTTTTATTTTGAGTTTTGATTTTGTGCCGTTTTTGAAATGTTTTTACGCTTTTGAAAAAGTTCGATAATTTTATCCAACATGCTTTTGCTGTTAAGGAATTTTTCTTCACGTCTTTTTGAATGCAATTGTTTTGCTCTTTCATTTTGTTCCAATATTTCGTTCATTTCTTTTTTGTTTTTTGCAACGGCTGGATCTACTACGATTTCATCTACTTCTATCATTTTTATTCTCCTTGTTTTAAACAACTTCTGTTACTGCGCGCAAACTACCATCACGAGATAGTTGTACGACGCGAATCTTTTTTTTCATTTCTGCAATTAAGTCTGTTCTGTCATATGCAGGTTGAGTATGTAAAATTCTATCTGCAAAGGCAGCGTATGCAGCTTCTGCACTTTCTGCGTGAATTGTTGTATAAAAGTGGTCGTGACCAGTTCCTAGCATTTCCCACAGAACAGATGCATTGTCGGTTGATATTTCACCGCCGATTATAACGTCTGGTGTCATACGAACAACTAAATCTAATAATCTCGCGTAATTAAAATCATTTGTTTGTTCGGTTCTGGAAAGAACAAAATGTACACGGTTTTTTTGCGGAACCCTGATTTCTCTTGCGTCCTCAACCGTTATTACACGGCTATTTTGATCAATTAGTGTAAGCATATGGTTAAGAAATGTTGTTTTACCAGTAGCTGTCGCACCGCTGATTAAAATAGGACTTCCGTCATTTATAGCGGTCATAAGTCTGTCATAAGGGTCGTCAGGTCTTACAGATTCACGAGGTTTTACTTTCAGTAATTTTTCCCCACGCTTCAGGTGATAGTTTTCAAAAGAAGTTTCAGGTGCGTTTCCACCACGTATGTTCAAGGCGACACCGCCCGTTACATCGTTTTCATCGTACTGAACGTTTGGGCCTGCAATTGCTGAGAATCTATGGTTCCCCGGCAAAGTAGCATAAACAACCGGTATTCCATGTATTGGGTCAAATGGTCGTTCGTAAATATTTGCAACCGTATGAATCAAATCCACTAAATACTGTTTTGTTAAAACTTCCGCGTTATACGCAACCCATGGAACGCGCGCGCCATGAAGACGCATCCATACTTCGCCTGCATGGTTAATAGCAATTTCTTCTACAAATGATGGTTTGTAGAATTCTTCCAAAGGTTTTAACAAAGATTCTAATACTACGTTTGACATCAAGGTTATTTTATCACAAATCGTGACTTGAATCAAAAAGCTTTATTTGATAAAATCAAAAAAAAGAGAGAAAAATATGAAGAAATCATTACTTCTAGCATTTTGTTCTGTCGCTCTGCTGTCTGCATGTGCGAATAACTCGGATGCGCCATATAATCAGGCGGATTTTGCACAAGGTGGTGCGGACGCTCCATTATATAACGAAAGAACAAGCGAATTTATGCAGGCTGACAACCAGTATGCAAATATTGATTCTTACAGACCGAAAACAGATTCTGAAAAAGAACAGAATAATAATCGCTGGAATACGGCCAGAATGGAAACCAGATGGGAAGAATACAAGGGGACTATGGTTCGTGTTCAGATATTGTTAGGTAATACAGATTTGCGTGAAATGCGTTTGCGTTTAATGCAAAATGCAGATGGTATGGATGTTGATGGTGATTCTCGTACTATTTTAGCAAAGGTTGCTGATTATGAAATGAAACGTGTTTGTGGTCGTAATGCTGAAAGTATAGTTATGGTTTATGATAGGCCGTCTTTTGATGCAATGCGCCCGACGCCTTATTTTGATTATAGAATAGAAGCTGAAGGTTCAACAATGCGTGAATACGGTTTCAGGTGTGTTTACAACAATAATTAAAAAAAGGGGAAAAAGAATGAAGAAATTGATGTCTGCTTTCGCTGTTTTTGGTGCACTGGCTTTGGGTGCTTGTGATAGTAATGCAGGTGCACAGAATGGTGATACTGTTATAATAGATTTTGCTGGTTTTATGGACGGTGTTCAGTTCGAAGGTGGTACTGCAACAGGTTTCCCATTAAAGTTGGGCAGTGGACAATTTGTACCAGGTTTTGAAGAACAGTTGATTGGCGCTGAAAAGGGTGAAACTCGTGATGTTAATATAACTTTCCCACAGAATTATTATCCAGAATTGGCAGGCAAACCAGTTGTATTTAAAGTAACTGTTCAAGATATAGTTAAAGAATAATGAAAATAAAAAAAACTCGGGAATACCGAGTTTTTTTATTCGTCTATTGCGCTTATAAAAATTCCGCGTTTGTTAGCCTGTTTTATTACGGCAGGTTTATCTACGACGAAACATGTTTTTGTGTTTACTACAATTCCGCGCAGTTTTGCGTCCGCAACAGCATTTACTGTATCAACGCCAATAGCTGGTATGTCAATTCTTAAATCTTGACCAGGTTTTGTCATTTTTGCAAAAACACCGGTTTGTTTTTTATGTTTTTTTCTCATTTCAATGACGCGTTGTAACATTCTTGCAGTACCTTCGGCAGCTTCGACGGCAATAACTTGTTTGTCTACTACAACAGATGCACCGATATCTTCTTTCCCGATTGTATGAGATACTTGAATAGCGCGTTCTATATCTTTTTTATCTTGTTTTGTAGGTTTAGCTTTTGTTTGAATGCCTGCTTTTTCAAAGGTAAGTTCAGGGGCAATGTCTTGTGCTGCAACCACTTCAAATCCTTTTTTTTCAATTACTTTGTTTAACGCTATTGCCATAGAGTCATATCCACGTTGATGCTTTAATATACTGAACATGGCAAACAAAGACCATAAGTCAGGTCTTATGTCTGACAGGTTAGGGTGACCAAGCGCACCTACGAAAGTTATTTTTCTTATTCCACGTTTTTTCAGTTCGCGCGCAGCTGTTCCGCCACCACCAAGTCTTATTACTAAGTCTGGGTTTAACTTCGGGTCGTAAAAGTTTTTAAGTCCTATTATATAAACTTCCCATCCATTTTTCTTCAGTGCATCACGTGTGAAAAAAGGCAGGTCTAATGCGCCTGCAATGATGGCTATTTTTTTGTCTGTATTTTTCTTCATGTTGCTTATGGTACGAATAAATCAGGCTGGAATCAAGTTTCATTTTATGATAAAATTTTTATTGATAATAAATATTAGCGAGTAATAAATGAAAAAAATATCATTGATAGCCCTTTGTGCTTTTGTTATTCCTATGGAGGCATTTGCTGAATATACAGATGCAGCCTTTCAGACCGAGGTTTTAGAAGGCCTTGATTTAGTATCTGTTCGTGAAAATATTGACAAGCCTTCTGCTGCACATGGTGCGCTTGGACTGGATGTTTATCAGACGTCGGATAATGTTGAAAATGAAGATATGAAAATATTTATTCCTGCGTCCATGTATGTTCGTGCGGGTGGCGGTATTAATTTAGGCTTTGCAACAGATAAAGCAGAATTAGGTGGTAGGGAATACGAAAGCTCTGGCAGTTGGACGACTCAGATAGGACTTGGGTGGAATTTGTCTTCGTTTGTTCGTGGTGAAATAGATGTTCAAGAATCTACATTTAACTTTTCTGATTTAGATAATTTGCAGGCTTCTTATCAAACAGTTGGCGGAATGCTGTATTTTGATTTTGCACGCAGATATGTGCAGACTGGTGATATTACTTACAGACGTACGTTTGTTCCTTTTATGGGGCTTGGGGCAGGTTTTGGATATTATAATTTTGATGGGGCAGGCGGTGCTTCAGGTGCTGTTATTGCCGCACCGCGTGCAGCACTTGGTTTTAATGTAATGCTGAATGATATGATTGGTATTGATATCATGTATCAATATCAGATGATGATAGGTAACGGTTTTGGTTGGAATGTCAGTGCTGGTGGGGTAGATAACATAAGTAATATAATGGCTTCATTCCGTGTAAATTTTTAAAAGGTAAGGTAGAAAAATGAAAGCGAAATTTTTATTAGGATTGTTGTGTGTCGTTCCAGCAGCAGCCAATGCTGCAATCCCTTATAGGGTAGAGCAGACGAATATGCCTGTCCAGAATGCAGATACAGAAAATGATAGTGAAAGTTTTGCCCGTGATCATCGTTTTTATGTTGGTGGCTTTTATACCTTTTCAATGTGGAATAATGGTAATGATGGCGTCGTTGATATAAAAGGCAAGAACTCTTCTTCATTTGATGTTGTGGCTGGAATTCGCCCATATGACACATTCAGATTAGAAGCAAATTATGCCAGAACACTAGGTAAATGGAATGCTTTTGAAATGAAGTCAGATGTTGCAATGATAAACGCAATATTTGACGCCAGAATTGATAGTATGTATCGTATGTTCTATAAACAGCGCTTGGTACCTTATATCGGTATTGGTGCTGGAATTTCTTGGAATTCAGTAGAAGATATTACCGTCGAGAATAAAATAACGCCAGTAGCGTCTTTTATGGCTGGGCTGGGCGTTGAGTTGGGACAGCATTTTGCGCTGGATTTTGGTTATAGATATATGTATATGTTTTCTCCAAAATTTAGTGTGATAAACGATTTTGCGCCGGTTGCACATCAATTACGTGTTGGTGCTCGTGTTAACTTTTAATTGATATAATATGAAGAAGTGTCCGTTTTTTGGAATATGTGGGGGCTGTAAATTTGATTTTACGGCGCCCGATTATCATGAAAAAAAATTAAAATTATTGTCAGAACTTCCAGCGCTAACAAAAGAAGCTTTTTGGACAGAGCCATTTTCTCGCAGACGTGCAGATTTTGCTTTTTCTGATGGGAAGTTTGGCTTTTTTCAAGCACACTCAAAAAATATTATAGTTTTAGACAGTTGCCCGTTACTGTGTCCCCAGATAAATGCTGTATTGCCAAGTATATCTAGATTGCCTTGGAATGGGACGGGCTCTTGCTTGGTAACGGTTTGCGACAATGGAATAGATTTAACTATAACTTCCCCAACGCCTTATTTTTCAACAGAATTTAAAAATGCCGTTGCAAAGGTTGATGTAATAAGGGCTTCTTGGAATGGAAAAATAGTGAAGCAAACTACAACGCCTGTTATAAGCTTTGCTGGACATACCGTAGAATATCCAGCAGGCGCATTTTTACAGCCAACTGTTCCGAGTGAAGATTATATAAGAAATCTTGTTATAGAAGCCGCAAAAGGTTCTAAAAAAGTAGCAGATTTGTTTTGTGGACTTGGAAATTTTTCTTTCGCATTAAAAGCTGATGGCTTTGACATTTGCGGGTATGGGGTTAAGCGTGATTTGTTTAAAAAGCCGGTAACTGAGGGGATGTTAAAGCAGTATGATTGTGTTGTTATGGATCCTCCTCGTGCTGGTGCAATGTCGCAATGTAAAGAATTGATAAAAAGTGATGTTAAAAAAATTATATACATATCCTGCAACCCAGAAACGTTTAAACGAGATTTAGAAATTCTGACAAAGAAAGGTTCTTATAAATTAACGGAACTTCAGCCGATAGACCAGTTTATAGGCAGTACTCACTGGGAATTATTTTCAATATTTACTAAATAATAATTTGAATAATAAGATAAAAAAACGCCGCCGTTTCCGGCGGTGTTTCCGAATGCCCCGAAAGGAAGGAAAGGAGAAAAAGAAATTGGGCATTCTAAACT
>CASEZC010000020.1 GCA_949292385.1 uncultured Pseudomonadota bacterium | reverse complement strand
GTGCAAACAGTGGGGTAGAAAAGTTCAGACCATTGTCCTCTGACTCCGTCAGTGTTGGTTCGAATCCAGCTGCCCCAACCAAGAATTTAACCCGCCTTGTGCGGGTTTAATTATTGGTTTGAAGCGATGGTTTGACAATGCAACGTCCGTTGCTTTGGTTCGACAATGAGTAGATTTGACAAGAAACGCGCAGTCAAATCGTAACGAATGCCCCGCTGGCATATTAATGCCAAGGGAATCAGCTGCGACCTGCCAAGAATTTAACCCGCCTTGTGCGGGTTTAACGCTTTCTTGCATAAACAAAATTTTATTCATTTTATTTTTACATACATTGAGCTTATAATACTAAACATGAAAGCGTTAACTATCTGGCAACCTTATGCGCAGGCATTTGCACTTGGACTAAAAAAATACGAAACTCGTTCCTGGCCGACAAAGCACAGAGGAAAAATAGCGATTCACGCATCCGTAAAACCGCTATCCGCAGAACTTAAATTTTTGTCAGAAAAATACAATATAAAAGACCTTCTATTTGGGCAAGTCATCATTATTGCAGATCTAACAGATTGTATTTTAATTACAGAAGATTTTATAAAAGCGCAATCACAGACAGAAATAGACTTTGGTGATTGGCGCATCGGACGCTATGCGTGGAAACTAGAAAACATACGCCCCCTAACCAAACCACAAAAAATTTCTGGGAAACAAGGATTGTGGAACTGGAATGAAGAAATAAAATAAACATATTCTGTTTTTTAACTTAATTCCTATGGACTTATTTGGTTTTATTTTTAATACTAATCTTATACGAATGTAGGAGATTTTTATGAAGCTAAATAAAATCGCAGTTTCTCTTTTTACTGTATTAAGTTTATTAGAAATTAACGCCTATGCATGTACTGGGATAACATTACGTGCAAAGGATAATTCTTTGGTTGTTGCACGAACCATTGAATGGGGTGGCTCTGAAATTGATAATCAATATGTAATCGTACCAAGAAATCACGAACAACAATCACTACTGCCAGACGGAACACAAGATGGATTAAAATTTAATTCTTTGTATGGATTTGCAGGGCTTGCAGTTGTTCAACCAGAATTTGTAGTTGACGGAACAAACGAAGCAGGACTTTCCGCAGGATTATTCTATTTCCCAGATTATGGGGAATATCAAAAATATAATCCAGAAAACAAAGAAAACACCATTGCTGACCTGCAAGTTGTTTCATGGATTCTTTCTAATTTCTCTACAATCGACCAAGTAAAAAATGCAATAAACGACATAACCATAGTTCAATTAGACCCACGCGCATCGACAGTTCATTGGCGCATAACAGAAAACACAGGCAAACAAGTAATACTAGAAATCGTTAACGGGAAACCAACTTTTTATGATAGCGAGCTTGGTGTTTTAACAAATTCCCCAGGATACGAATGGCAAATTCACAATTTAAACAATTACGTTAATTTAATACCAGGCACAGCTGGTCCAATAAAGCTTGGCAATATAACATTGTCGGCCTTTGGTGCGGGCAGCGGCTTCTTAGGTTTACCGGGCGACTTCACACCACCATCACGTTTTGTTCGTGCATCTTTCTTCCAGACATATTCGATACAACAGGATACTGGATACGATGCTGCAATGGATGCATTTCATATATTAAACAATTTCGACGTTCCGCTTGGCACAGAATTTCCAGTAGGTAAAGCACCTGTAAACATGCCGTCTGCGACCCAATGGACAATCGCAACAGACTTAACAAATAGAATGATTTATTACCACACGATGTACAACAGAACGATTCGTTCTATTGATATGGATAAAATAGATTTTGCTAATATAAGCTATCAATATTATCCACTGGATAAAACAAAATCAGAAACGATAATACCTGTTGAAATAAAACAATAATAAAAAGCCGTCGCCCCAAAAGCGACGGTTTTATAAAATTTGCCTTTTTTAATATAAATAGTATAATTTTCTTTATGTAAACAAGGAGATATAATATGAAGATAAAACCGTTTGCAGGCGTTCGTCCTCCGAAAGAAATCGCAGAAGAAGTTGCGTCACGACCATATGACGTACTGAATTCAGCAGAAGCAAAAGCAGAAGCAGGCGAAAAATCACTATTACATATAATCAAACCAGAAATTGACTTTGATCCAATTGCAGACGAACACAGTCAGCCTGTATATGACAAAGCGGTAGAAAACTTCAAATTATGGCAAGAACGTGGGTGGCTGGTCCAAGACCCAAAAGAAATGTACTACATTTATGCGCAAACTATGGACGGTCGCACACAATATGGTCTGGTTGCAGCAGCAAATGTAGAAGACTATATGACCGGTAAAATCAAAAAGCATGAATTAACACGTAAAGATAAAGAAGAAGATAGAATGATTCATGTTCGCATTCAGAACGCTAACATAGAACCAGTATTTTTTGCATATCCAGACGTTGAAGAAATGAATGAAATTGTAAAAAATTACGTAGAAAGTCATGCACCTGAATATGATTTTGTTGCTCCAGACGGATTTGGTCATAAATTCTGGGCAATAACAGATGATGCAATAAACGCAAGAATCACAGAAATATTCAAAGATATTCCTGCTTTGTATGTTGCAGACGGTCACCACAGAACTGCGGCTGCGGCATTAGTCGGTGAAGAAAAAAGAAAAGCCAATCCTAATCATACGGGCAACGAAGAATATAACTATTTCTTGGCTGTAATTTTCCCAGAAAGCCAATTAAAAGTAATTGACTATAACCGCGTTGTAAAAGATTTAAACGGTCTAAACTCAGAAGAATTTTTAAACAAGCTTTCAGAATCTTTTGACGTAGAAGAAAAAGGAACAGAAATTTATAAGCCAACTAAACTGCATAACTTTAGTATGTACCTAGATGGCAAATGGTATTCTTTAACAGCGAAAGAAGGGACATATAGCGATAACGACCCAATTGGGGTATTAGATGTAACGGTTTTATCTAATCTTGTATTTGACAAGATATTAAACCTTGGGGATTTACGCACCAGCAAACGTATAGATTTCGTTGGTGGAATTCGTGGTTTAGGCGAATTGAAAAAACGCGTAGATTCTGGTGAAATGGTTGCAGCATTCGCACTTTATCCTGTAACGATGCGTCAAATAATAGATATCGCCGATACAGGAAACATTATGCCACCAAAGACAACATGGTTTGAACCAAAGTTGCGCAGTGGTTTAGTAATACACAAATTATCATAAATAAAAAATCCGTCTTTTTGACGGATTTTTTTATTTCTTATTTAACAATTATTTTGCAAAGAATCTGTTAAATACCTTTTCATTAACTTTTACTGGGTATTCACGAATCAAGAATGAATTATAATCATCCATTATTTCGCGCGCAGACATGTTTTGTAATTCTTTGCGCAATTCTTCCATTTTCTTTGACTCTGGTTTAGGAGTAATTTCTTTTTCTACATGCAGAACATAAAATTCATCTGTACCAGGAACAATAGAATTACCGCCAACTTCAGAATTAAACGCCGCCAGCAACAAATCTGCAGGTGCACCAGATGCCCTAGAAACAGTTACATCTTTAGCGCCTTTCAAAGAACCGTTTTTATTTAAGTCCATCAACAGTTCGTTTGCTTTAACATAAGCCTGCTTTCTTTGTTCTTCGCGTTTCCAACCAGCAACCAAACTGTCTTTTACTTTTTCAAATTCAGCATTATGCGCTGGTATTACCTTATCAACACGAACTATTACAAAACCTTGCTTAGTTTCTATTATTTCACTTTCTGTGCCCTCTTCCATACCGAAAATGACATTCATCATTTTATCATTCAATATAGAATCAACAGGTCTGTTTTCTGCATCAAAAGTGCCCAAAGAAACATACTTCGCTTTATTTCTATTCGCAGTAACAGACATTGCATCGCCTGCAATGATATCGTCTTCTATACTAATAGCCTTGTTATAGCCTTCGTCATAGCTATCAGGTTTATCCATATCAGCTTGAATCAAAACATAAGAAACTGTTCTTTGTTCAGGAACCGTGTGAGGATTCTTAGCATAAAATTCTTTCAAATTTTCTTCTGTAGGATTACCAACCTTAAAGTCAGAAAAATCCACTGTCACATAATCAATCTGTCTTTGTGCATATCTTGCGTCATAAGCAGCAACGACTGCGAAATCAGGTACCGGCACAGGCAAAGACATAGCACCCAAAACGTATGAACGCAAAATCTGACTACGTAAAAAGTTTGCAAAACCTGCCTCGGTATAACCAGTATTGCTAAGAACAGTGTCAAATAAGTAAGAAGAAAAGCGACCATTTAATTGGAATTCTGGGAAATCGCGAATTTCATTAGCGATTCGTGCGTCTGTTACAACAAAGCCCAAATCATCGGCCCTATTTTCAACCATCGCCTGCGTGGTCAGGTCAGACAGCACTTTGTCATTCAAAGCCCGAACAGCGACAGGGTCTGCATAAAACTCACGTTGTTGTTCACGCGTCATTTTTGCCAATTCACTAGCTTTCGCCATGCTAAATTGTTGAACATCAACTTCCGAGTCACCTACACGAACAAGCGTAGTATCACTTGCCGCGCCACCAAAAATCCATTCTGCAACGCCCCACCCTACAAAAGAGAAGGCCAAAAGTCCGATAAGAATTTTAGCAACAGGTTTATCTGCCGCATTACGTAAATATTCTAGCATTTAATCCCCTTTTGCGATACCATAGCAAAACGATATCAGAAAAATC
>CASEZC010000019.1 GCA_949292385.1 uncultured Pseudomonadota bacterium | reverse complement strand
TCTTTGCAAATCAAAGAACATTGATACAACAATAGATTTCTTGATTGGTTCTGAATAAGTATTCTTTACCCATAAAGGCGCCCATATAATTAATGCAATCCATACAATAGAAAAGATTGCGAATACGCGCTTGGTCCATGTAACAAAAGAAGTCTTTTTCTTAACGGTTTTTGCACCACCTTGATCAATAACTTCTATTTCTTTCTTTTTTCGTGGCATTTAATCCCCCTTTCTTTACAGACTAAGTGTAATAAAATCCCAAATATAAATTCAAGGTTTTTATCTTGTATTTTCTTTAAACTCTGCAATTCTGTCTGACATAATGTTATACATAGCCCGTAAACCCGACATTTTCTGTTGCAGTTTCATGACCTCTTGCACTGTTTTATAAAAAACTTCCGATTTTCTTTTATCCTCAAAAGACGCAACTTCTGTCGTTGGCAATAATTCATATCTTTGTCCACCTGTATTTTTACAAACTAACATGTAAACAAAAATTAACTTATCAACATTCTTCTTGGACACTGCTAAATAAATTTTATCCGAAGAATTTAATAAAACAGATGGCGCATTATTCTGCTTTAACCAACGAAGTGCCAACTTTGTTTTTAATCCTTCTAACATAATTATTCTTCACCTGTATATTTTGCTATAAATTCTTTCTTAAACTCTGCAAACCTGCCCTGCTCTATAGACGTACGAATGTCACGCATCAAATCTTGATAAAACCACAAATTATGTTGTGTAAGTAATGTAGCACCAAGTATTTCATTACATTTTATCAAATGATGTATATATGCACGAGACAACTTACACGCAGGACATCCACACTTATCATCTAATGGCGTCGGGTCATCACGGAATTTTGCATTTTTCATATTCATTGTGCCGTGTCTGGTAAATGCTTGCGCTGTTCTGCCGGCTCGGGTTGGCATAACACAATCAAACATATCAATACCACGTTCTACGGCACCAAGTATATCCAATGGTGTCCCTACTCCCATTAAATACCTTGGCTTGTCTTCCGGTAATAATGGAGTAGTCGTAGCAATCATATCAAACATGACTTCCTGCGGTTCTCCAACAGCCAAGCCCCCGACCGCATACCCATCAAACCCAATTTCTGTTAGAGCTTTTGCTGATTTTTCGCGTAAATCTTTAAAATCTGCCCCTTGGACAATTCCGAATATACCATAGCCTGGCCGGTCAATAAATGCGTCTTTACTACGTTTTGCCCAGCGCGTCACCATATCAACATTTTTTTCTACACGTTCACGCGGTGCCGGCAAGTGCAAGCATTCATCCAAAACCATAGTTATATTGGAATCTAGCTGATGCTGAATATGAACGGAATCTTCTGGGCGCAAAAAGTGTTTTATTCCGCCGTCTATGTGAGAAGTGAATTCTACACCCTCTTCCTTCATCTTTACCAAGTTAGACAATGACATAACTTGAAACCCGCCACTATCGGTTAAAATAGGGCCTGCCCAACCGCCAAATTTATGAAGACCACCCATTTTTTCAACTAAATCACCACCAGGGCGCATCATCAGATGATAAGTATTCCCCAAAATGACTTCCGTACCGGTTGCACGTACTTGATCCATAGTAAGCGCCTTTACCGTTGCAGCGGTCCCCACCGCCATAAATGCAGGGGTTTGAAATGTTCCATGAGCCGTTTCAACACTGCCACGGCGCGCCATACCATCCTTTGCAATCAAACTAAATTTTAGCGACATTTATCATCCTTTTTGAATAACAAACAACAATCCCCGTAAGAAAAAAATCTGTATTTTTCCTCAATCGCATGAGCGTAAGCATTCTTCATTTCTGTCAGCCCAGCAAATGCTGACACTAACATAAACAACGTAGATTTTGGTAAATGAAAGTTAGTTAACAATACATCTACCGCACCAAATTTATAGCCAGGCGTAATAAAGATATCCGTACTGCGACAAATCGGAATTATTCGTTTATGTCTTTCACTTTCTGGCAAATTACGGTTGTCGATTGCCGCACTTTCAAGGGTACGCATAGACGTTGTTCCGACCGCAATTACACGTTTTGCATTATTTATTATATCTGCTTGTTGCGGAGTAATACAACACCATTCACTATGCATTTTATGTTGCGACAAATCTTCTGTTTTTACCGGCATCCAAGTACCAGCACCGACATGCAAAGTTATTTTTACTATTTTTGCACCACGCGCTTCTATTTCTTGCATTAATTCAGGCGTAAAATGCAATCCTGCTGTTGGCGCTGCCATTGAACCAACCGGTTCTGCATATACCGTTTGATAACGTTCACGATCTTCTGTTTCCGCTTCGCGCTTCATATATGAAGGCAGCGGCATTTTACCAACTTTATCCAAAACAGCAAAAACGTTATCGCATAAAAATTCTAGTTTCAGACCACTTTCTGAATCTTTATCCAAAACTTTAACTTGCGTGCCGTCTTCTAATTTTAAAATTTCATCAATATTTATTTTATTGAATTTCTTGCACAGTCCCCACCAGATTTTATCACTTACTGCCGTATGTAACGTTATCTCGTGACCAGACGCGTTAAAGCGCGCAGGTATCACCTTGGAATTATTAAAAACAACCACATCCCCCGGTTGCACATAATCCAAAAAATCGCGGATATGTTTATCCGCAATCTCGTTACCATTTACAACCAACATTTTTGACGCATCACGCTGATGAAGAGGATGTGACGCTATCAATTCTGATGGCAAGTCAAAATCAAAATCCGATGTATGTAAAGTTTGCATAAAACTATCTAACCTTTTTATTCGACATATTGATTTGTTTCAATAAGATATCACGTTTGGCGATTTCTTTTATTTCTTCTAACGTTTTTCCGTTAACTGTTTTTATTCTAGAGGCATTTAGCATACCGTAGCTGTTACCGTACACCAAATCTTTTTCATTTATACCAACCATTCGTAAAGTATCGCCAACTTTTACATTATTGTAATATTCCATACCATTTGCAACATCTTCAAATTGAATTACACGCACCTTATTATCGTGCTTATTAATTCTTTTAAAAGCAACCTTGTTCTGCCCTTTTGAAACCACAACTCCATAAGTATCATCATTAATCGCCATAACTAAACAAACAAAAAAAGCCCCTAAAAATGATGCAACAACCATACCTACTCTTTGATTTTCTTTTCTACTCATTACTTAAACTCCAAGCCTTGTTCTTCATAGTTTTCTGCTTTATTCTCCCAATCCGGTTCTACACGTACGAACAAGTGAAGTCGTGCATTTACCCCCCATTGATCTTGTATATCATGTCTGGCAGCTGTTCCTATTTTCTTTAACTGCACGCCACCACGGCCAATTACTATCTTTTTATGAGCTTCGTTCTGAACGGCTATCTTTTGATATATATCCAACACACCTTCATCATCAACTTCTACTTTTTCCGTCAAAACGTTTATATGATAAGGCAATTCTTGATGAATATACTTATATACCTTTTCACGTGTTAATTCTGATAAATACAAAGCATCTGGAACATCCGATGCATCTTTTGCATCAAACAAATACGGAGATTCTGGCATTACGTCCGCCAAAGAATCTAACATCTGTTTTACACCGTCATTCTTTAGCGCAGAAATCATAAATATTTCTTTAAAATCCGCCATTTGCGATAATTCCGCTGCAATTGGCAACAAATCTTGTTTCCTTATGGCATCCGCTTTATTAAGTGCAACAAATAAATTCTTGTGCTCTTTAATCTTTACAACCAAGTTTCTAACGGTATCTGTAACGCCCTTTTGTGCATCTATAACCAACAAAATTGCATCGGCATCAGATACAGCGTCCATCGCCGCACCAACCATTGCCCTGTCTAAACGACGCGAAGGCTTGAACACCCCTGGAGTATCCACAAAAATTAACTGACGGTCACCAACCATTTTTACCGCACGCAAGCGAGTACGCGTAGTTTGTACTTTATGCGAAACAATTGAAACTTTACGTCCCATAATTTGATTCATTAAAGTACTTTTACCTGCGTTGGTCGGACCAACTATTGCTATAAATCCTGAATATGTCTTTTTTGTCATAATATTCACAATAGCACACTGAAATTAAAAGTGAATAAAAAACTTGCAATATACATTACACAAAGTATGATTCCGTACATAAAAGAATTTAGAGAGGTAATAGAAATGCAGCTAACTGGACCAGAAATTTTACGAAGAATGCAATTAAACCAAGATAAAAACAACAAACCAGACATTATAATAACGCCTTTTGATGAAAAATGTCTTGGAAGCAACAGCTATGATTTACATCTTTCTACTACCCTGAAATATTATACTAATACTCTGCACCCATGGATGAAACCAGCAATACCATACAAAGGACCAAACAAACACGATATGAAAGACTGGTTCATTGATGAAGCAGCTTATAAAAACTTTCTTAAAAATCCGCAAGAATTCGATATCAGAAACCCTAAGTTTTTATTGGACCCGTGCAATGATGAATCTCACCAAACAACAGAAATAGAAATACCAGAAACTGGTTTAATTATTTCTCCTAACATAGGGTATCTTGGTTCTACAGTTGAGTACACAGAAACAAGAAACTTATTTCCATATATAGATGGAAAATCATCTGTCGGACGCAATTTTATATTAAACCACCATACTGCCGGTCGTGGAGACGACGGTTTTTGTGGCAACTGGACCTTAGAAATAAGAACTTTATACCCAACCGTTGTTTATCCGTATATGCGTATAGGGCAAATTTACTATGAAACATTTATAGGCGAACGCAAACCGTATGACTTAAACAAGTCAAGCCACTATAATAATCAAGTCGGTCCAACGGCAGCGGCAAAAATCCAAATAGAAAAAACAAGATAAAAAAATCCGGAAATTCCGGATTTTTTATTTCTTATATTCTGTTACGTTTTCAAATTCTTCTGGTTTTTTATCTAGTTTCTTTGTCCACTCATTGTCTGGAAAATTTAACCTTAACATATCAGCATAACCCTTGGCTTGCTGTGGCAAACCTATTGCTGTATAACATTCGGTCAATCTGAACAAAGCTTCTGGTGTCATGACAGTTTCTTGCGCACCAGTTACAACAGACTGCAAACGAGATATCGCACTTGGCCAATTTTCTTTCTTCATATCAGAACGCGCAGAATACATTATTTTTCCCGCAATATAATTTTTTAATATGTTTATCTTATTTTCTGCATTCTTTGCATATTCTGATTTAGGGAATCTTTCTACTAATTGTTGAAACTGTTGCAATGCATATGCAGACATACCTGGTTCACGTCTAACGTCACTAACCTGACGGTAATAGCACATACCCCTTAGATATAAAATATATGGAACATCTTTATGACCAGGATGGAAACGCATAAATCTATCCGCAGTTAATATCGCACCCGCAAAATCTTTGTCCATATATTGAGAATACGCTGCCATAACCAATGCATCCGCCGCCCAAGGACTTGAAGGATATTGACTTTCTGCTTTTAAAAACTCTGCCGCCGCCGTTTCATAATCCCCATCATTAAACTCTGCATATGCTGTTTCATATATTTCTTTCAACGGTCTTTCCACAGCAATTTCTTTGTTAGTACCAGCGCATCCAGCTAAAATAGATACCAATCCAACGGTCATAATTATTTTTTTCATCGTTTTTATTCCTGTCTTGATTTTATATCTTAAAGGTGAGTATAATCGAAACTATGAAACTAGGCAAACATATTTTCG
>CASEZC010000018.1 GCA_949292385.1 uncultured Pseudomonadota bacterium | reverse complement strand
TTTCAAGTTTGTGCGAGCATTGGTTGGTTTGACTTTTGAAGTTCTTATCGGTAATTAATTCTTCCCTGTTTATATCGTAGATGATATGATTGGGAATAATTTGGTTGTATTTGCACCAACTCGTACATTTAAAGGTCATGCGGCAAATAAAAAAGCTGCAGCAGCCAAAAAATAAAATAGGGTAGTTAGTTATGACAACAGCAAGATATGGAATTAAAGATAATCAGGTTCGCGCGTTCAATAAATTAATCCGCGTTAGCCATCAAAAACTTGGCTTGGTTTGCGATACAGTTCGCGGTTTACCAGTAGAACGTGCTATTGATGTCTTGAAGTTTTCTAAAAAGCGTGTATCCGGTGAAGTTTTAAAAACTTTATTGTCAGCAATTGCTAATGCAGAACACAATAAGAATCTGCCAGTTGATAGCTTGTTCGTAAAAGAAATTTGGTGCGGAAAAGCTTTGACAATGAAACGTATTATGGCTGGTCCACGCGGTAGTGCACGTCCAATTTTGAAACCTTTTTCTAATCTTACAATTGTATTAGAATCTGGCGTTGCACCTTCTAAGAAAACAGCAAAGGCAGCTAAAAAAGAAAAAGCAAAATAAGTAATGTGGCAAGTGGTATGGAGGCATCCTGAATAAAACCGAAAGGTTTCAAGAACATTTGCCATAAAATTAAGGAATAAGAAAATGGGACAGAAAGTATCACCTATTTCATTACGTGAGTTTATCAATAAGATTACTGATTCACGTTGGATTGCAGGTAAAAAAGAATATGCGAATTTATTGGCTGAAGACATTAAAATTCGTAAATTCATTGAAAAAAAGTTGAAAAAAGCAGGTTTAGCAAAAGTTGTTATTGAACGTTTTGCTAAGAAAGTAGTTGTAACAATTCATACATCTCGTCCAGGTATGATTATTGGTAAAAATGGTGCAGATATTGAAGCGTTACGTAACGATATTAAAAAATTGGTTAAAAATGACCAAGTTGTTGTTAATATCTATGAAGTTCGTCGTCCTGACTTGAACGCTCAATTGGTTGCTCAGAATATTGCGCAGCAGATTGAAGGTCGTGTATCCTTTAAACGTGCAATGAAGAAAGCTGTTCAGAATGCGGTTAAAGCTGGTGCACAGGGTATAAAGGTAATGTGCTCTGGTCGTCTTAACGGTGCAGAAATTGCTCGTAGTGAACAGATTCGTGAAGGACGTATACCATTACATACATTGCGTGCTGATATTGATTATGCATCAATTCAGGCAAAAACCACTTACGGTGTTATCGGTGTAAAAGTTTGGATTTATACTGGTGATGTTGTAAATAAAGAAAAGCTGGCATCAGAAATGGCAAGACCAACAGAATATGCTGGCAGCAGCGAAAGAAAAGCTAAATAAATTTTTGACGGTTATCTATATGGTACCGAGAAATCAAAAATTGTAGAAAAAATTAAAAGGTAGTTTATTATGTTAATGCCAAATAAAACAAAATTTCGCAAACAGCACAAAGGCCGCATTCATGGTGTGGCAAAAGGTGGTAGCGAATTGGCGTTCGGTTCCTTTGGTTTAAAGGCCTTGACGCCGGAACGCGTAACAGCGCGTCAGATTGAAGCAGCGCGTCGTGCGATTACTCGCCATATGAGACGTATGGGTAAATTATGGATTCGCATATTTCCAGACGTACCTGTTACAAAGAAACCTGCGGAAGTTCGTATGGGTAAAGGTAAAGGTGCAGTTGAATACTGGATTTGCCGCGTAAAACCAGGCCGTATATTGTTTGAATTAGACGGTGTTAAACCGGAAGTTGCTTATGAAGCATTCGCTTTGGCTGCAGCTAAATTGCCGGTAAAAACAAAAGTCGTTGAACGTAAGGCTAATTAATTAATTGCGCACCCGATTTAATTGGGGCATGGGCAAAAAGGTTAAGAAATGGCAGAAAAGAAAGTTGAAAAAGAATCTTTAACGTTGGAAGCTTTGCAGGGTAAACTAGAAAATTTGAAGAAAGATCAAATGAATCAACGCTTTCAGCATGCAGCGGGTCAGATGCCTAAAACACACGTTATCCGTCAGACTCGTCGCGAAATTGCACGCGTAAAAACTCAGTTGAACGCTGCAAAAAAATAAGAATTGTCGATTTTTGTTGAGATTTCTAAAAAATTAGTTATCATATGCCGAAGTCGAGTAACAAAATTATGTCAATTTTTATGATTTTTTCATAAAAATTGACAGTAACAAATGTAAGGGATTATAGTTATGCCAAGACGTATACTGCAAGGAACAGTAAAAAGTACAGCAAATGACAAAACCGTCGTTGTAGAAGTAGAACGTCGTTTCCGTCATCCTTTGTACGGTAAGTTCGTTAAGCAGAATAAAAAGTATAAGGCACACGATGAAAACAATGAATATAAAGTTGGTGATATCGTTGCCATTGAAGAACATCGTCCAATCTCAAAGACAAAGTCTTGGGTTGTTAAAGGACGCGTAGGCGTTTCTAAAGACGATGCAGTTGAAGTAGTTGACTAAGTCACAACAGGTTCTTTGAGGCCCGGAGGTATGAAAGAGTAGGGCAGTCGGAATCTATAACAAAGCAGCAGGGGATTGCCCTGCTTGCAGGAAAAAGGTGAAGTTATGATACAGAATGAAACAGTTATGACGGTTGCAGATAACTCCGGTGCACGTAAAGCTATGTGCATAAAAGTTTTGGGTGGTTCTCATCGTCGTTATGCAACAGTTGGCGATAAAATCGTTGTCGCTATTAAAGAAGCTATTCCACGTGGTAAAGTTCAAAAGGGAACTGTTCAACGTGCTATTATCGTTCGCACAAAATTCCCTGTAAAACGTCCAGATGGTTCTATCATTCGTTTTGATGATAATGCTGTTGTTTTAATTAATAAAAACAATTTTGAACCAATTGGTACACGTATTTTTGGACCTATCGCACGTGAAGTTCGTCGTAAATATGACGTTCAGAAAATTGTTTCTTTGGCACCAGAAGTAATATAAGGATTATGTTAACATGTTAACAAAAGTCGATGAAAAAGTTTGGGGCATAAGATAGATAAAAGGTTGCAAAATGAAAATTAAAAAAGGCGACGAAGTCGTAGTAATTTCGGGAAAGTATAAAGGTGTTAAAGGTAAAGTACTGGAAGCACGCCCAACCGAATCACGCGTTGTTGTAGAAGGTGTCAATCGTCACAAATGGCACGTTAAACCAACGCAGGAACAAGCTGGTCATATCGTTGATCGTGAAGCTCCTATCCATGTTTCTAACGTTGCGTTAGTTGATCCAAAAACTAAAAAAGCTACGCGCGTTGGTTATAAAATGGAAGGCGATAAAAAAGTTCGCGTCGCGAAAAAGTCCGGTGCAGAAATATAATGATAACCGGTTCCCGCTGTTACGGGAACAAAACGTTAAGGAATAAAAAAATGCAAAGCAGATTGCGTGAAATTTATGAAAAAGAAGTCGTTCCTGAATTAATTAAAGAATTCGGGTATACGAATGCATTGGCAGTACCAAAACTGTCTAAAATTGTTTTAAATATGGGCGTAGGCGAAGCTATTTCTGATAAAAAGAAATTAGATTCAGCTGCTGCTGATTTGACAGCTATTGCAGCACAGAAGTCTGTAATAACTCGTGCAAAGAAATCTATCGCGACGTATCGTTTACGTGAAGGTCAGCCTATCGGTACAAAAGTTACATTGCGCGGTAAAAGAATGTATGATTTCTTGGATAAATTAATTACAGTTGCTTTACCACGTGTAAAAGACTTCCGTGGTTTGTCAAAGTCAAAATTTGATGGTCGTGGTAATTATGCATTCGGTATCAAAGAACATTTGATATTCCCAGAAATTTCTGTTGATAAAATCGATGCAATTCGTGGAATGGATATCGTTATTGCAACTACTGCAAAAACAGATGATGAAGCACGTGCATTGCTGACAAAAATCGGCTTGCCATTGGTTTTGAAATAATTAAAAGGTATAAAAATGGCTAAATTAGCTTTAATAAATAAACAAAAAAGACGTGAAAAGTTAGTTGCTAAGTACGAAAAAAAGCATGATGCTAATAAAGCGAAAATGTCAAGAAATGCTACACCAGACGAACGTATGGAAGCAATGAAGAAATTGGCAAAGTTGCCACGTAATGCAAGCCGTACACGTTTGCATAACCGTTGTTCTGTTACAGGACGTTCTCGTGGTTTCATGGGCTTTTTCGGTTTGTGCCGTCAACAGGTTCGTACTTTGGCTTCTGAAGGTAAATTGCCAGGCGTACGTAAATCAAGTTGGTAATATTTAATCCCCAGCTGTGGACAATGCTGCTGGGCAAATAAGACGAAGAACTCGTCTATTAAAGGAGTAAAAGATGTCATTATCACACCCAATCGGAGATATGCTGACTCGTATTCGTAACGGTCAGAATGCCGGTAAAGAATTCGTAACTGTTCCTAACAGCAAGTTACGTGCAGCTGTTTTAGCTGTTTTGAAAGAAGAAGGTTTCATTACCGATTTCCATAAAGAAGAAATTGACGAACATCGTTCTAATTTAGTCGTTGAATTGAAGTATGTCGGTGGAAACGGTGCAATCCAAGAAATTTCAGTTGTTTCAAAACCTGGTCGTCGCGTTTATTCTGGCAGCGCAAAAATGCCAAAAGTATTAAACGGATTAGGTATTGCAATTGTATCTACACCAAACGGCGTTATGACTGATCACAAGGCTCGCTTGATGAATGTTGGTGGCGAAATATTGTGCAAGGTTATATAATTATAAGTGAGGTTTAAGTTATGTCTCGTGCAGGAAAACATCCAGTAAAACTGAAAAATGGCGTATCTGCGGCAATTGCTGAAGGCGTCTTGACTATCAAAGGTCCAAAGGGTGAATTGAAGTTGTCTTTGGATACTAAACATGCCGGTTTGGTTGATGTAGTTGTTGAAGCCGAACAAATTGTTGTTACACCTAAAGATACAGAAGATAAAGTTTCTCGTGCTATGTGGGGAACAATGACACGTAACGTTCGTGCAGCTGTTGATGGCGTAACCGATGGCTTTTCAAAAGAAATGTATATGAAGGGCGTTGGTTATAAAGCTTCTGTTAAAGGTGGCGATTTGGTTTTGGTTGCTGGTTATTCTCATGACGTTGTTATGAAAATTCCAGAAGGTTTGACCGTACAAATGGGTGAAACACCAACTGAATTCGTAATTAAAGGTATTGATAAATGCTTGGTTGGACAGTTCGCGGATAAAGTTCATAAAGTTCGCAAGGCTGATCCATATAAGGGCAAGGGTATCTTCTATAAGGGCGAAGTAATCCGTCGTAAGGAAGGTAAGAAGAAATAATAAGGTTTGATTCCCGCTGTTACGGGAATAGGAAAAAAGGAAACAAAATGTTAAAACATTTGTCTACAGAAGAAAGACGCAAATTAGCAAATCGTTCTGCGTTGAAAAGAAAAAATCCAGGTAAAATACGTCTGTCAGTACATCGTTCTGACTGTCATATTGAAATTCAAGCAATTGATGATGCAAAAGGACATACTCTTTGTTCTGCTTCTTCAAAAGAAAAAGGTTTCAGCGGAAAAGGTTGGAACGTTTCTGGTGCCGAATTAGTAGGTAAGGCGTTTGCAGAACGTGCAGTTAAAGCAAATATTGCTGATAATTGTTATTTTGATCGTGGTGGCTATCGTTATCATGGTCGCGTAAAGGCTCTGTGCGAAGCTATCCGCGCAGGTGGAGTTAGAATTTAATCAGAAGTTTCTGAATATACGGAGTTTATAAATGGCACGTTTTGATGATAAAAAATTACAGACGGATAACTTGGTAGACAAATTGGTTTCTATCAACCGAGTTTCTAAGACTGTAAAAGGTGGTCGTAATATGTCTTTCTCGGCCTTGGTTGTGGTCGGGGATAAAGCAGGTAGAGTTGGTTTCGGTAAAGGTAAAGCTTTGGAAGTTCAAGCTGCCGTTCAGAAAGCAACAAAAGCTGCAAAAGCTAAAATGATTCGCGTTCCTTTGAAAGAAGGTCGTACTTTGCATCACGATAGCGCAGCTAAATATGGTGCAAGTAAGTTGGTAGTTCGTAGTGCAGTTCCAGGTACTGGTATTATTGCTGGTGGTGCGTTACGTGCTGTTTTTGAATGCTTGGGCGTTCAAGACGTTGTTGTAAAATCACAGGGTTCTAATAATCCTAACAACATGATTCGTGCAGCGTTCTTGGCGTTTGCAAAAATGAATTCTCCAAAAACTGTTGCGGCACGTCGTGGTAAAACTGTTGCAGAAATTATCGCAGGTCGTGACGGTAAAAAACTTGAAAATTCAGAAGCAGCTGCAAAATAATTTGACGACATTAAAAACGGAGTAATGAATTATGGCTAAAATAGTTGTAAAACAGGTAAAAAGCGTTATCGGTCGTCCAGAAGATCAGCGTAAAGTTGTTGCTGCTTTGGGTTTGGGCCGTATCGGAAAAACTAAAGAACTAGGTGATACACCTGCCGTTCGCGGTATGGTTGCAAAAGTTTCTCACTTGGTAGAAATAGTTGAAAAATAATTTTGTAAACCGAGTACACTTGTTGGTGTGCGTAAAAGGACTATATAGTTAAAAGTAGTCCATAGGAAAAAGGAAAAAAAATGAAACTTAATGCTTTGATGGATAATTTCGGTGCTCGCGCAAATGTTAAACGCGTTGGTCGTGGTATCGGTTCTGGTATGGGTAAGACTTCTGGTCGTGGTAATAAAGGTCAGAAAGCTCGTAGCGGTTCTCGTAAACAGGCTACTTTCCAAGGTGGACAGATGCCTATTTTGCGTCGTTTCCCAAAATTTGGTTTTAACAATCCTTTCGCTAAAGAATATGTTACTATCAATTTAGGCGATATCGAAAAATTTATCGCATCTGGTAAAATTGATGCTAAGGCACCTATTTCTATAGATTCATTGCTTGCTGCTAAAATTATTAACCGTAAAAAATCTGGTTTGAAAGTTTTGGCAAAAGGTGAAATTAAAACAGCTGTTAATATAATTGCTGATAAATGGTCTAAGACTGCAGAAGAAGCAATTGTAAAAGCTGGTGGTTCTATAAAAAACAAATAATCTTATAACGTTTGCATCTGTTTTTGCAGATGCAAACTGATAATAATAAAGTTTGTTCGCATGAAATTCTTAAAAGATTTTTTTGGAAACCTTTCTGATTTGCAAAAACGTATCTTGTTTACACTTGGTGCGTTGATTGTTTATCGTATAGGTTCTTTTATTCCATTGCCTGGTGTTAACGCTTCTGCTGTTCTTCATTTGTTCAGCGGTGAGGGCAGTGGCATGATGGGAATGTTTGATATGTTCTCGGGTGGTTCTTTGTCTCGTATGTCTGTTCTGGCTTTGAACATTTTCCCTTACATATCTGCTTCTATCGTTCTGCAATTGTTGACAGCAACAAGTAAATCTTTGAATGAATTGCGTAAAGAAGGTGAATCTGGCCGTATAAAGATAAATCAATATACTCGTTATTTGGCAGTATTTTTGGCCGTCGTTCAGGGTTGGGCTGTTGTTCGTGGTTTGGAATCTATGGCGCCTGTAAACGGTGTTGCAGCTGTTGTTAATCCTGGTTTCGCATTCGAATTGTCCGCCATTATTGCTTTGGTTGGTGGTACGGTATTCGTTATGTGGTTGGCAGAACAAATTACTGCACGTGGTATAGGGCAGGGGGCTTCTCTTTTAATCTTTGCAGGTATTATCGCAGAAGTTCCTGGTGGAATTGCTCAGTTGTTCTCGTTAGGCTCTGTTGGGCAAATTTCTCCGGCTATGATTGCTTTGATAGTAGCTTTCGTAGTAGGTATTATCGCTTTAATCGCTTTCTTTGAACAGGCACAACGTCGTATACAAATTTTATATCCCCGTCAGGTTATGGCAAATGGGGTTATGAATACTAATGCGTCCTATTTACCTATAAAAGTAAATATGTCTGGTGTTATGGGACCTGTTTTCGCAGCAAGTATAATGATGTTGCCTGCTTTCGTACAACGTTTCGTACAAAGCGAAAATATAATAGTTCAAAATATTATAGGCTTCTTTACCTATGGTACTTGGTCTTATATTATCACTTATACTATATTGATTGCGTTCTTTGCTTATTTCCAGACAGCTGTTATCTTTAACTCTGAAGAAACTAGCAATAATTTGAAGAATGCAGGCGGTTATATACCAGGTGTTCGCCCAGGTGAACAGACTATGCATTATTTAGATGAGGTTGTTTCTAGAACAACTGCAATTGGTGTTTTGTACTTAGTCGTTGTTTGTGTTGTACCTATAATATTGAATACTCATATGGGTATGCCACTGACAATCGGCGGAACCAGCGTTTTAATCGTCGCAGGTGTTGTTTTGGATACTATGAATCAAGTTCAGTCTTATATGGTAGCAAAACAATATAAAAGCGTTATTAAAAAAGCGCAGAAAAAAGGTCGTTTCCGTTAATTTAAGTAGGTGCTACTTGAATTATGAAACAAAACAAAATTTGACTTTTGCTGTGTTTAGTATAAAATGATGCAGCAGAATAAAATACTCTCATTAATCTGACGGCAGATTTTTGAGCGTTTATATCGGGGCGCATTAAGCGTACCGCAGTTAATAAAAAGGAAAATGAAAAATGGCACGTATAGCAGGTGTAAACATTCCTACGGAAAAGCGCATTGAAATCGCGTTGCAATACATTCATGGTATCGGACCTGCAAAGTCTGCACAAATTTGCAAGGCTTTGAAATTGAAAGATGGTCTGCGCGCGAAAGATTTGACAGACGAGGAAGTTGTTAAAATTTCTAAATATATAGAAGAAAACTTTAAAGTAGAAGGTGACGTTCGTCGCGAAGTTGCAATGAATATTAAACGTTTGCAAGACTTGAAAACATATCGCGGTATTCGTCATCGTAATCGTTTACCAGTTCGCGGTCAACGTACTCAGACAAATGCTCGTACTCGTAAGGGTAAACGCGTTGTCGTAGCAGGCTCCGCTGTAAAGGGTAAATAATATTAACAGGTAGAGATTAACACTATAGTTAATTGAAGACATCTAAAAAGGTAAAATAAAAATGGCAGTTAC
>CASEZC010000017.1 GCA_949292385.1 uncultured Pseudomonadota bacterium | reverse complement strand
GACAGGAATCGAACCTGCGACCCCTTGCACCCCATGCAAGTACTCTACCAGGCTGAGCTACACCCCGACGTACGCAATTTATACAATCCTGCGATAATAAAAGCAAGAATATATTTTCTTCTTGCACGAATCGGAAAAAAGTTACTAGTATGCCATATCACTTTAACCGATATATGGGAAGGAGTTGTCCGTGATACTTGGTATTGGAATTGATTTAGTAGAATGCGATAGATTCCTGGATTGGTCCGCATTCAAAAAGCAGCGTATTTTTACGAAAAAAGAATTAGAATATGCAGACGCCGATAACGCCAATGCAGAAAAGCACCTTGCAAATTTCTGGGCCGCGCGTGAAGCATGCTTAAAAGCATTAGGAACAGGGTTCGGTGACGACATCGCTTTTTCTGACGTTTCCGTAGTCCATGATGAAGCAGGGCGTCCAGAATTGTTAATTGCAGGCGGTGCAAAAGCTTTGATAAAAGAATTGGCAGGTGGTGACGCAAAAATTCACCTATCAATAACAGACCAAGGCGATTATTCTGCAGCATTTGTAATAATCGAAAAAATATAAGTTATAAAATTATAACAAAATAAAAAATCCGCATTCAGCGGATTTTTTATTTCTTAAAACAACGGTGGGAAGCAATCACCGCCAGCCTCTGGGCAACAATTAAATCCATACTCTCCCATATCCGTATAAACTTCACCAGCACAACAACCATTCATATCAGGTGTCGCACCATCTGGACACAATGGCATGTCTTCGATAACTGGTTCTTCATAATATGGGGCAGAATCCGTTTCATATTCAGAATCAGCAACAAACATTTTTTCATTCTGAGAAACATTATATGCAGGCTTGCTAGCAATAATTTCTTCCTCTGTTTGAATTACTGGTTTTGGCTCTTCATATAATGGGGCAGGAGTCTGAACAACAGGTTGTACCACAACCGGCTCAGCAGAAACTTCTGGCACAACAACCGGCGTTTCTTCTACAACTTCATCAACAACAGGTGTTACAGGGACAGGTTCTGGTTCTACCTCTACCACCTCAACTTCTTCTACCTTACTTTCAGGCATAGATACAGTTATCTGAGTTTCTTCCTGTAAATCTTGCATATTCTGCTCAGGAACTTCTTCTACAGACACAGGTTCTATGAACGGACTTTCCGCAACAACAGCATCGCTTGCAGCATCTGAAGAATCAGCAACAACTTCTGGTTGTGGAACAGTAGCTATTAAATCCGGTGTAGAATCATCAGAACTTGCCGTTTTCTTTTGATACAACCACAACGTAAATATCGATAATGCAATTAACATTATTAACATAACGTAATATAACAAAGTAGGCTTACGTTGAACAGGGGCAGCAGGCGTTGCAACTCCAGTTATTGGTGACACTGGTCTAAAATCAGAAGACACAGGTGCTGGCGATATTACATTATTAGAAGCATTATTTTCTTTTGGCATTTCATTAATAGCTTTTGAATTATCAACGACTGGTTCTTTTGGTTCTTCTGGCATAAATTTAGGTTCTTCCTGATTAACGACAGGAGGAACGAATTCACCAACATTATTAACAGCGTCATTTACATCATTAACAGCCGCATTATTATCAAACTGGTAATCTGTTACTGGCTTTATTTCTATTGGTGCAAAAGCCGTTTCTTCAACTTTTTCTTCTGATTTAACATTAGATACAGGTGGCACAAAAGACAAAGGCGCAACATCAGAAGAATCTTCAATAACTTTTTCTTCTTTTTTTTCTACTTCAGGCGTTGTTTCAAATACTTTGCTTGCCCCGAAATCAATAGGCTTAAATGCAATTTCTTCATCTAAAATTTCTGGGTCTTTATCAAATAAAGGTTTTACTTCTTCATCTGCCATATTTATCGCCTTTTGTTGTTCTGTATCATTTGAAAAATCTTGTTCTACTTCAAATCTATAGTCTTCCTCTGCCATCGTATTTTCGACCGGCGCAGCAACATCTTCTGACGCCGTTACATTCTCTTCTTCTATTACCGTCGGCACTGGTACAGACTGCTTTACAACAATATCATTTGCCTTTTGAACCGTCGGCAAATTATCATATTTAACTTTTTTGTTAGATTTATCAGAATCTACGCTTATACGTGCCAAAACATCACGTGCAAGTTCCGCATCTTCTTCAGAACTAACCAATCTACGCTGCGCATTAGCCAATCTTTTCTTAGCACGACGTATTTTTTCATTAGTCGCATCTATTTGCGCTTCGGTTCTTAAAATTTTTGCTGCAGATTTTTTAGTGGGTTCTTTTCCTATTTGTTTTCTTTGTTGTGACAAAGCGCTGCGAAAAACCTTCAGTTTACTCTGTAATTCAGTTATAGACTCGTTAGTTTTTAAAATTGTTTCACGTGTTTTTTCTGCCTTTGTTTCAGCAACTTCTAATCTTTCTTGTGCAGATTTACGAATCGACGCCTGACGAAAATCATTTAACGCTTCTAAACTTTCAAGCTCTTTTTCTGCGTCACCAACAGAGTGAATCAAATCATCATAAACAGACAATCCACTGTATTCTATATCCAGCTTTTGATATTTATTGTCTTTCTTTGGGCGAACAGTCTCTAAATCTACGCCATAATCATTAGATAAAATATCATCCCACTTTCTATCACCGACAGGATTTATGACCAACAAAGCATTCAGCTTTGAATCAGTTACAGTATCATCGATAACAAAAACCAACTTTCCTGCAGCATCGTAAAACGCACGAAAAACATTGCCAGATATGTTATATTCTTTTTGCGTTAAATAAAACATTTATTTCCCTCTCACTTTGTCAGGTAATAATTAATTCTTTTTCTTCGGAGGTGCAAACTGATACGCCTGCTTACAATGTTCATAACAATAAGGCTTACCGACAAAAACCTGTTCCCCACAAAAATGAAAATTCTCTGAATCCGGATCACCAATCGGCCAACGGCACTGATTTGGTTTTAAATTCGCCATTTCCAAAGAATGTTGAATTATACGCTGATGCATTGCCAAGCTTTTGCTAGACTGGCGACTATCCGTCTTTTTTTCTGCTGGCTCTTTTTTTACTACCTTGGTTTCTTTTTTCTCTGAAACAACAGCAACCGGCTTAGCTTCTTTCTTAGAAGACTTCTTTTCAACCGCAACCTCTACAGCTTTTTTACGAGCTTTTACGTCAGCAACCTTTTTTACAGCTTCTTTCTTTACGGTTTCTTTTTTAGCAGATGCTTTTGGCGCAGCTTTTTTTTTAGTTTCAGCGGCAGCCGCAGCGACACCACCAGCTTTAAGATTCCAACCAAGTCTATTCAGCTTACCAACAACGGCGTTCTTAGACATACCCAAACGTTTACCAATTTCTGACGTTGACAACCCTTTGCCTGTCAAAGCTTTTAATTTTTTAAGGGTTGCATTATCCCAGCCTTTACTCATTTTCAAAAAATCCTTGTTATTATTACTGATATAATTGTAGCATAGTTCCGAATCGAAAGGCAAGGGGGAATTATGAATATTGCAACAGATTTATATAACATTCTTTTCTTTGTATTGCTGATATTTTCTGCTTGGTGCGCTTGGAAAATCTCGGTTGCAGACTGGCGGCGCAGAATAATTCCGGATGTATACCTATTTCCATTGTTGTTATCTGGACTTGTAATCACTGTATTTTTCCCTTGGCCAGGAACAATTGCAGAATCTATTATTGCCGCCACTTTTGGGTATTTATTGGCCTTTCTAACAGGATTTATCTTTGAGAAAACAAATCACAAAAATAAAAACGCTATCAGCCCGATTGGTTTCGGTGATGTAAAATTAATAACAACGGGCGGAATATGGCTGGGAACGGTTGGTTTGGCAACAGCGCTTATAATATCTTGTATAGCCGGAATAATCTGGGGGAAATACAAAAAGCAAAAATTCATTCCTTTTGCCCCGTTTTTTATACTGGGGGGAATTTTAGCTTTGCTTGCAAATAGCTTTTTGTTATAATAAATAGTATCAAGTGACGAGAAGAGAATGAAAAAGCAACTAATTTTATTATCGATATTCGCTTGCTTTACCGCAAACGCGACAACATTTCCAACGGCTAAAACGCCATTTTCTCAGTACGGACAAATACAAAACGTACAGAATTACTCGTCCAATCCATTTTGGGATCCTAACGGTCCATACAATCAAAGAATGCCTGTTCCCGTTTATATTCAAGGAACAGACGTCGATACCAGCGACTGCCAAAGGGTTGTAAGTGCATTGGTTGAATCATATTGTTCAGCGCGAAATAATTGTCGCGACGAAAGTTTATCTGACGCAAAACCAACATTAACGGTACAACTTGCGAACATTCCAGGACATAATTTTGTAACTCCATGCAGTGGTTATATAGATACAGAGTTTGAAAGCTATAAAAAGCAAAATGCGAATTATGCCCCTGACGGCAAGGCGGTTGCGTTTCCAACCGCAACGGCGCCAAATCCAAATGCGACACAACAAGATATAAAATTTGAATCACAACCAGCAAAAGTTGCACCATGGGCGCAGGAAATGATGGAGCGCAAGCAAGAACTGCAAGAATTACAAGCACAAAACTCTAGTGGTACAACGGAGCTTGCAAAGACAGACTTTCCTAAGACCTTTTCCGACATATCATTTTCTGACCGCATGCAGATATTAAAAGAAGGCTACGAACCATATGCAGGCAAATCAGCATACAAACCAATAAACATAGAAAGCGAAGAAAAATACAATCAAAGAAAAAATGCATACTGTATAAACGAACTGGCCAGACTAAATACAATTGAAGAAGATTTAGCGGCTGTTCAAGCTTGTAAAGCAAATAAAACTCCAATAAACGACTGTATAGCAAAATTAAAAGGCAAATATTTTTAATACCATGTTAGTAAAAAATACAGCAATATTTTTAAGCAGTTTCTTATCTCTTTCGGTTTTATCGACAGGTGCGTTTGCAGCTGCATGGAATGACCCAGGTGTTATACCCGTTCAATCTATTTCAGATCAAAGTTGGCGAGATGCAAATACAGGACAACGAATAAGTATAAAAGGCATGCCTCAACCGTGGAATAATACTACACAAGCCGGCGGCACACCAACAAACACCACAGCTGGTGCACCAGCAAATGCTAACTCCAGTTCATCAACAAATACGAATTCTGGGACATCAACGAACACCCCAGGAACAACAACAAAATCAAAATTAAAAACTACAGGTGGGGCTGCTTTGGGCGCCGTCGGTCTTGTAACAGGAACAATGGGGGTTGTAAATTCTGCTTCTGGTCAACAAGAACACACTTGGGGCGACGTATTAGAAGGAACCGTAAGCGGTGCAGTTGCTGCCTCTGGTGGTGCGGCTGTACTTAATGCGATACCAGTTGTTGGGAACATATCTTATGGTGTTGCAGTTGCCGCTGGTGCTGTAATTGGTGGTGTAGTTTCTGGTTCTCAATTATTTTCTGAAACAGACTGTTTAACTGACCCCGTCACAGGAAAGTTCACTTGTTGTCATACACAATTTAATCAGGGCGAACGATACGCAGAAATCGGCGAATACATGTTTTGTGGTGACGAAAATAACAACAAATTAGCCCCTGGTGTCAGACAGTGCGTACAAGGCGATATGGATGACGAATCATCTTATTCTGAAACTGCTGCAAGCTGGTTCTCTGGTTTATGGGTAGACGATTTTTGGACGCCAGAATGCACGGTAAGAATCTGCGATAATGTAGCTCCACAAAACGGGATAGAAAGTTACATTCAATATGTTCCAGACGAAACAAACTATTGTTGGAACTGGGTATGCGTAGACGGTTTTGAACGTTCTGGTAACACGTGTGTAAGAAAAGGCTCGAACACACCAGTTAATCCAGGCACAACACCAGAAAGCCCGAATGTTAATCCTTACGATGAACTAACAAAAAAGATTCAGGCTGAGAAAGAAAGAATTATCCAACTTTGTGGACATTTAACCAACAGCTAAAATTTTAATAATGGTATAAGCTACATGAAAAAATTTTTTACGTTTTTCTTGTTCTTATTATGTTTTGAATGTTCTTTTGCTGCATACACTGAAAACAACGAACAATTTAAAATACAACCAGATGATACCCAATGTTCTACAGCCGCTTTTGCAAACGGTCTGTCATCTAATATAAATCAAGTATCTGAAACAGACTCAGAAACCACAATAAAACAGTGGATTTATCAAGTTTTTAAAGACAAAAACGTTCTGCAAGCTGTTTTAAGTTGCCCAGAGTTTTCAAATATAGCAGATGATGAAACCGTAAAGTTTCTACCTATAACATATACTTTTCCTGGCGGCAGAGAAATTGTCATAAACTATGAAACACAACCAAAGATATTAAAACAAAGATTATCTTTAAGCGGCAAACGTGACATAACAGCCAATAACAATCCAAGTCCTGAAATAGGCAATCCTGACGACACAGCAATTTGGACTAATACCGATCCAGCTTGGTATGCAATTATGGTTGTTGAAGCGGATAGTCTAGATGAATTTGTCGGCCCCGATAAAAACAATACAATATCTATAAAATGGATAAATGATAATATAGATAAAATTTATCCCAAAGGAGCATCTTGCACCAGCAAAAGCGCGCTTGCAAACGATAATGACATAATAAACCTTGCAGTTCGTGAAACAGTAAACATAGAAGACGATTCTAACGATTATTATGTTGCCGGAGATGTAAGCCTAGAATGGATAGGCTATCTAGAAATAGGCTTAGACGTTGCAATTACAGTACTAACAGTAGGCACTGGCACAGCTATTCTTGGTACAACCAAAGCAGTACGCGCATCAAAAACTTTAAAAAACCTAAGCACATCTTTAAAACAATTAACAAAATTGGATTCAGTTCAAAATTATATGAAAGTTGCACAGCAATATAAACGGGCAACAGAAGAACTAAAAACAATAGACAAAGTAAAGGACGCTGCTGGCTATGCAAGGAAAGAAACTGAAATAAAAAATCTGGCTCAAAACATGAAAAACTTAGAGCAAGCCGACGATAACGTACGAAAATACAAGCAAGCCAGCGACACATTTACCAGCTTAAATCAATACAGACGCAATCTGCGTCTTTTACGTCCTGCACAACGCGGGAACATAATTGCAAGAACATGGCGTGCATTCAAAGCGGCTAACACGGGCGGCAAAGCACTAACGCGCGGAGCTCGCGTTGCCCGCAGCAGCATGAAATCTGGCAAGATTAGGGATTGGTTATTTCAATCAACTCTTAGCAATATTGGTGTAATTGGGAAACTGCAAGAAACCGGTGGAATACTATATGGAGCCCTAACATTCTTAGGTGATATGTACGATATAACAGATACCAGCACCAGCGAATATACTAACAACATAGAATTTAAACCACTGACACTATTATCCGCGGACGATTTAGCAGGACAAGAAAACGTTGTTAATTATGGTATGTGGTTAATGTGGCTTGGAGATTCTTTCAGTGCCGAAGATGACGATGCTGCATATTTACAAGCTATGGATTTTGCAAATAAATTCCATTTCAGTTTAGAGCAAGTACAAGAAGAGCAGGGAACAAACGCCTGCAACGTAGATATTTATGTTGTACGTCCGGTTCTTAGAAATCCGAATGATGAAAAAAACTCAGAAATATATTACTTAATAATGAACGACGTCCCATGGACCACAAAAGAATAAACAGCTTACCGAACATTTACCCATTGTTTTTTTTACAATAACTCTTATAATAATATACGTAGAGAGATTTTAAAATACGAGGTACAATATGAAAAAGATATTTTCTGTTTTATTATTGTGTATATTTAGCATAAGCAACGCAAATGCATATCAATTATTGTCTTCTAAAGAACTTGGTAAAAACGATGCGAAGAATCAAACAGTCGTCGTAAAATGCACAACAGATACTGGAAAGGTGTCGAATCAAACTTGCTCATTACGTCGCTATGCAAAGTGTAGCGGCACTGGTGACAACAAGAAATGCAGCGGTTGGCAAGCGTGGAAAGATTTGCGCAACCCAAGCAAACAATATTCCGACTGGCGCAGCGCAGCGTCAGCATGTTGCCGTGCAAAAGGCTTAAGATAAATCGGATGTGCAAATAATAAAAAATAAATAAAAGTGGCAACAAATAAGTTTGCCACTTTTATTTTATAATGAGTATCCACGCAAATATTATAACAGTCCCTCTGGCAAATTATCTAATAATAGCCCATTTTGGTCTTCACAATATCCAGCGTTTGAAGCGGACGCCCCACCTTCCAAAGGACAAACAATATTTTTTGTAGTAACACCTTTTGTGCACCAATTAGATGTACCTGGGAAGCCTGAATCATTCCAAACATTATTCCCAGAATTACATACTGCATCATTAGCATCTTCTTTTACAGGAACAATTGTCATACAGGTTGGGCTTTTACCATTTTTACTTCTACGCCCACCATTTTCCCAACACAAACAAGCCCCCCAAGAAGAAGTATCAACATTTAATGCATAATCACGCGGACACATATTCTCACCATCTGTTATATTATATGCAGATGCCAAATCTTTTCCTTGAAGATTCTTCGAGCCATACTCTACAGAATTCGTAAATTTAGAAATACATAAATTATCTTTATCATACAAACCTTCGTTTATAAACTGTAACTCAACAAATCTTCCCTGCAAGTTAGCACATTGTGTTGTAAGCGTGTCAGCAATCTGATTATAAACTTCTGTAGCGACACCGGTAGAACGTGACATATGGTTAGAAATGATATTCTTTCCATTCAAGGTATCTCCAGAAAGGGTCCCATAAATTTTATATGTTCCGCCTTCAACATTATAATAAACAGAAACGTTATTCTTATTACCTTTTTCAGCTGCAAAGACATCAAAACCTCCAAAGGCCTTTTCTATCATATCTTGCGAGCTACATGAAGTAATGCCCTGTAATTGCTTTGCACATTCTGAAACAAGCTTTGTTTTGTCAGGTTCACCCTTTCCATCGTATTCATACAAGGTAAACCATTTTAATGCTTCACCCGTTTTAAATAACCCACTATAAGGATAATAGAAATTTTCATATCCCGTACCACCAAAATTATCAAAGCACTCTTTCACAACAGCACGACAAGCCGTAAGAGTATCTGTTTCTGTACGGTTATCTATATAATCAGCAATAATGTCCTTATCAAACATTAGATTACAAGAGTTTATATAATCTTTACACATCTCGTTCGTTAGCGTAACTTTATCAGGTTGCAATACAGTAGCAGAATCACCTGTCAATTCTTTCATAGCGGCCGTCAAAGCGGCATCACCATTCATATAACATGCAGATACGAAATCAAAGCAACCTTGTTTTATCTCTTCAACTTTGGATTTCTGTGCATAATATATCGCAAGCATTGCTTTATCTAAATATTCTTCCCAAACTTCATCAGCCTGTTCAACGCACTTATCAAGAGCAGGTTCTGCAAATTTTTTTACGCGCGTTTCAAAATTTTTAACAAAAGTTTTATTATATTGCATCTTAGAAAGTTTTTGATCAGCCGCATCAACAGTTTCATCAAACTTAAGTAAACTTGCCAACTCGTAAAAATTTTCTACACCTGTAATAGGCGCACCAGTAGAAACGTCTATAAATTCACCATTATCCAAGCATTTGTGATAACCGGCCCCACAAACTTCTTCACTAAGTATCGCCGCTTCAACATTGTTCATACAAGTCGTAAAATCAGAAGAATTGTGATTTTGCCTATTTTCAACACGAGCCAAGTCTAACAGAGCACTGCTTTCACGAACAGCAGACTTCATTTCTTTTTGCTGTTTTTCAACAGCCGTTTGCACAGTATTACAATCTTGTTCAACCGCCATCAAATAAGCAGTCACAGCACGTTGTAATTGCGCATCAGTACAATCTGCCTTTACCGCTTCTCTGCATTGTGGATACACGGCATTATATAAGTTTTGACCGTTATAAGATGCGATTATCTGGCCAGAATCAGCAGTTCCGAAAGCATTTGTCGCATCAAAAGCTAAGTTTATACTATTTAAATCAGAAAACTTTCCGCCAACATTGGAATCTTCACCACGAATAGAATTCATAATTGCTTCTAACAAAGCTTTTGAGGAAGACGTATCAGATGTAAGAGCATTTTCTCCCTCAGATGCGGTTTTCATTGCCGTCGCTTGTTCCGCGGTCATTCCAACCACTTCCAAATTTTCAGTAAATACAGTCAACTGATTACCAGCATCCTGCATAACATTACGAATTTCTGTTAATTCAAAAACTCTATTACTACAAGAACAACGTCTATAATCATCATTCTTTAATTGGCAAAACTGATCCATACAAGTAAAGTAAGCTTGCTTACACTGTTCATATTCAGCACCAGTTCTTGTTTCTGACATGGCGCTTGTCGTCGTAGCAGCTCTGGCCGTTACCGCAGAATTAACAGAATTAGAAGCAGAAGTTGTGCCCCTGTTAACAACATTCGTATTAGATGCATTTCTTGAAACCAATGAATTTACATTCGTCGCTGCGCGTCCCGCATTTGCACTTTTACTGTCCGTGCGATTTGCAGCAGTACGAGAACTTACCCTTGCCACAGCACTTCTATTACTGGAAGCACGATTCGTTGTTGAATTGACTGTTTTATTCGCTGTTGTTGTAGCCGTTCTATTTGTAACATTACCAGACACATTTCCACGTTGCTGTGCATCAACACCAGAAGCTGTCTGACGGCTAGTAGCATTTTCATCACGAACAGCACCGTCGGCAACACCAGCGCAAATTAATAAAGAACATAAAAATGATAAAAACCTTTTCATCCTATATTCAGAATATTAGCAAAATATAAAAAATCAGAGCAAGCAAAAATATAACTTTATGCATATGAAATCGTTCTTAGATTTTATTTTTCTTAGTAATGATAGCATAACAATTATTAAATAGGAGCAAATATGAAAAAAGACAGGCTAGAATCTTTCAGTGACGGTTTATTTTCTGTTGTCATAACTATTATGGTACTAGAACTAAATGCCCCCATACAAACAGCCCTTGAATCTTTAAAGCCTCTTATGCCAATATTTTTAAGCTATTTACTAAGTTTTATTTATGGAACGATATTCTGGATAAACCATCATCATCTATTAGCAGCGACGCGTGTAATAAATAGTACGGTAATTTGGGCCAATATGAATTTTTTATTTTGGTTATCTCTTATGCCTTTTTTCACAAGTTGGGTGGACGAAAACCATGCAGCCGCTATGCCGGTTGCAGCATATGGAGTATCACTATTAACAATAGTAGTGTCTTACAGAATATTAGAGTTAATATTATTCAAACTTCATGATGCAAACGCTCCGATAGTAAAAATTCTAAAACCGGGCAAACGTGAAAAAGTATCCATAATTTTATTTCTTATCGCCATACCAATAGCTTTTGCTAATTCGTATGCAGCATTGATAATTTACATAATAATTGCTTGTATATGGTTTATGCCGCAAAAAGCATTAGAAAAAGCTTTAATGAACAGAGATTCATAAAAAAGAGAAAAAAAACATTTTCTTGTTGCAAAATGTGATAAGTTGAGTTATTATTCTCTAAGTTTTGTGGGCATATGGCGGAATTGGTAGACGCGCTAGTTTCAGGTACTAGTGGTAGCAATACCTTGGAAGTTCAAATCTTCTTAT
>CASEZC010000016.1 GCA_949292385.1 uncultured Pseudomonadota bacterium | reverse complement strand
GTATTTACATAATCAAATGCTACATGTCCTGCAACGGTCCATGTTTCTGTCATATAACCAGCACGAACGCCGACATTCCAATTATACCAAGTTAAGTCTTTGTCCATAAAGCTTGCGCGATATGCCCAAACAGGTCCTACACCATAACTGCCATAAACATCTGCTTTCCAATTAGCCATATCCAGCAAACGATAATTTACACCAATTCCCAATGTACCCCAATCTGATTGGTCAAACCAATTATTTTCGGACATGGTCATTGCAATACCAACCGCCAATCTATCTGTAATACCATAACCGAACTCTTCTGACAAACCAACAGTTGTTGTAGAATTTGTATCAGAAGACAATCCTGTCATGCTGTAAAAATTTCCCTGGTCTGGGCGATATAATGGATTATCATTTATAACATTTGCCGCCTGTGCCGCGGATACCGCAAATACTGCTGCCAAAGAAGTTAAAACTAATTTTTTCATTTTCCATCCTTATGGTTTTTGTTTTTTAACCGGCCTCTGTTTAGCCTAGTTAATAATATTTTACCCCCCAATCAAAGTCCCCCGCAAGATTAAAGATTTTTGCAAACAGTCTAAAAATGTGCTATATTCTAGCAGTTGCCGAATCGGATAAAAATCGCAAAAGCATTCTGTAAAGCTTAGTAAACTAAGCTTTTTTTATATAGAATAAAAACCTATTGATTTTTTTAATTATTAAAAAATTTAACGAATGACGATTTTTAATTTTTATTTTTAAAATTTTTTATTGCGCGCCAGTCAGCATGGTTTTTCATATGCTCTTCATAAGACTTTGCAAATTTATGACCACCCTGCCCGTCTGCGACAAAAAACAAGTAATTCGTATCCGCCGGTTGTATTACAGCACGTATAGCATCCATTCCTACGTTTGCGATTGGCGCTGGCGGCAAACCATAATTAGTATAGGTGTTATAAGGACTTTCTATTTTTAAATGTCCTCTTAATAAAGGTGCGCCACGCATATCCCCAAGTTTATTCGTTAACACATAAACAACAGTCGGATCAGCTTGCAAGCGCATTTTCTTACGCAGACGGTTTATATAAACGCTTGCGACTACTGGCATTTCTGAAGCCTTTGGTGTTTCCTTTTGCACAATTGAGGCCAAAGTAATAACTTCATTCCAATTTTTTAAAGGAGCTGGCATTATGCTGCCCGTTTTTTCCCAATTAGATTTAGTTTCTTCCATTTTCTTGCGCATTAAATCAAGCACCGCAAGACGCGACGTCCCCTTTGCAACTCTATAAGTATCGGGAAACAAATCGCCATCAGCTAAATCACATACCGGCAAATCAGTGCCATTACCACACTCTACCCCACCGGTAAGGTTCGGCATTTGTAATAAAAGTTCTTTAATTTGTCTTACCGTCATACCTTCTGGAATAACAACCACAGTTGTCGCGACATCACCTTTTGCGAACATACGTGCAATTTTCCAAACGCTTGTACCTGCAGGAATATCATATTTACCAGTTTGAACCTGTCCGCCATTACCACGAACAGCAATTTTAAACATAGATTCCGAATCGATTAACTTAGCCGTCTTTAACTGTTTGGCTATCATAGAAACACTGGTACCGCGTTGTACCTGAAAAACATAATTTTGTTTTACTGGCGAATAAATACCAAAGCAATAAATTAAAACCAATAAAACCAGCGCACAAAATATGCAACAAGTTTGAATAAAAGCATTTTTAGAAATTTTTCTTTTTTTCATCGCTGAACAATTATTACAAATAAAAAAAGAATGTAAAACACAAAATTAAAATGGTCGGAGTGACTGGGTTCGAACCAGCGGCCTCTACGTCCCGAACGTAGCGCTCTACCAGGCTGAGCTACACTCCGTAACAACCAATTAAAAACAGCCGGATTATGCACCCCAGCGCACAAAAAATCAACCGTTTTTATTTCATTATTTTCTTTAACTTATAAGAATTATCTGCAATACTTTTCTTTGTGCATTTATTATTAATTAAAGGATTATCAATATGTTCGCACTTAAATTTCTAAATAAAAATAAATTTGATGATTATGATGACTATATAAACAATGGGAAAGTTCAAGTTCCTGAAAACTTTAATTTTTCTTATGACGTAATTGATGAATTAGCTATTGAAACTCCAGAAAAAGTCGCTTTATTATGGACGAACGATTCGGGCGAAAAAAAGTCTTTTACATTTAAAGATTTATCAAAAATGTCTAACGCAGCCGCTAATTTTTTAACTTCTCGCGGTCTAAAGAAAGGCGATACCGTATTATTATTTTTACGTCGTCGTTGGGAATATTGGATTCTTATGCTTGCAATGCATAAACTTGGAGTAATACCTATTCCTTCTACGAACCAATTAAAAACAGAAGATATTGAATATCGTATTCAGCAGGCAGAAGTAAAAGCCGTAATTGCTTTTGATGACGGTCATATTCTAACAGAAATAAAAAATGCGATTAGCAACCAAAGCATTCAGCTTATATCAAACGAAGATGTAGCAAAAGCTATATCAGAAATGCCTGACACACTGGAACGCGTACCAAACGAAAACACAGACACGATGGTAATATATTTTACCAGTGGCACAACAGACATGCCAAAAATGGTTTCACATAATTTCATATATCCATTAGGTCACATAAACACAGCAGTATTTTGGCAAAGACTTAGAGATGGCGACATACACTTTACCCTATCTGAATCTGGTTGGGCAAAATGCTCTTGGGGAAAGATGTACGGTCAATGGCTTGCAGGTGCAACTGTATTCGTATTTGATTTTTCTGGTATTGCAACAGCACATGACTTATTAACAGCAATATCTGAAAATCACATAACATCTTTCTGTGCACCACCTACCGTATATAAAATGTTAATACATGCAGACTTCAGTAAATATGACCTATCTTCACTAAAGAAAGCAGACATTGCGGGCGAAGCTTTAAACCCAGAAGTATATGAACGCTTTTTAAAGCAAACAGGGATAAAACTGCACGAAGGTTTCGGTCAAACAGAAACATGCGTAATGCTATTCTGCAATGAATGGATGGAACCAAAACCAGGCAGCATGGGAAAACCTGCGGCTGGATGGAACGTTCAGTTATTAGACGAAAGCGGACGTCCTGTTCCAGATGGCACCGTTGGTGAAATATGCGTTTCATTAAAAGACGGCAAACCTACCGGTTTATTCCAAGGATACCATAAAAACGAAAAAATGACTTCACAAGTATTTCGCGATGGCTTTTATCATACTGGCGACGTAGCCTATAAAGATGCGGACGGTTATTATTGGTTTGTCGGCAGAAATGATGACTTGATAAAAACGTCTGGTTATCGCGTAAGTCCATTTGAAGTTGAAAGCGTTTTATTAGAACATCCTGCAGTTCGCGAAGTCGCTGTAACAGGAATTCCAGATCCATCACGCGGTATGGCTGTAAAAGCAACGATAGTATTAAATAAATACTTTCAACCTAACGACGTTCTGGTTCGTCAATTACAAGACCATGTACGCAGTCGCACAGCGTCTTATAAATATCCCCGCGTCATAGAATTTGTAGATAGTCTTCCTATGACAATCAGTGGAAAAATCAGACGTGCTTTAATCCGTACACTAGACAGTGCAAAGAATACTATCATTGAACCAATCAAAAGCACTATCGGTATCGGTAAAGAAGAAGAAAAATAAAACTAGTAAATAAATAGCAACAAAAAAACGCGGGCGAATCCCGCGTTTTTTTCTACACAACATTATTTCTCAAACTTTTTCAGCAGCAAACTTGCATTTGTCCCACCGAAACCGAAAGAGTTACTTAAAGCAACTTTTACTTCGCGTTTTTGCGCTTTATTTGGTACCAAGTTAAAGTCACCAACTTCATCTTCAGGATCTTGTAAATTAATTGTTGGCGGTACGATGCCATCACGAATCGCTAACACACAGAATATCGCTTCAACTGCACCGGCAGCGCCCAACAAATGTCCTGTCATAGACTTCGTAGAAGACATACAAACATCTGTACCTGCAAACAAAGTTTTTACAGCTGTCAACTCACCCAAGTCGCCCAATCCTGTGGACGTACCATGAGCATTAACATAATCTACATCTGCAGGAGTTAAGTTTGCATCTTTCAAAGCAGCCTGCATTGCGCGCATACCACCTTCACCACCTGGTGCTGGTGCGGTTATATGATACGCATCACCAGACAAACCATAACCTGCAACCTCAGCATAAATTTTTGCACCACGTGCAACAGCATGTTCATATTCTTCCAGCACTAAAATACCTGCGCCTTCCGCCATAACAAAACCATCACGATTTTTATCCCATGGACGAGATGCGCCAGCAGGGTCATCATTACGAGTACTTAAAGCTTTCATCGCACAGAACCCCGCAACACCTATTTTACCAACAGCACCTTCTGCACCACCAGCAATCATGATATCTGCATCACCATGTTGAATTAATCTAACAGCTTCTCCAATAGAATGCGCAGCAGAAGCACAAGCTGTAACAACAGACAAGTTAGGTCCCTTTAAACCATATTTAATTGATATGTGTCCTGCTGTCATATTTATAATTGCTTTTGGAATAAAGAAAGGACTTATACGACGTGGTCCACCTGTATATAACTCTACACAATTTTCATATATTGTATTCAATCCACCTATTCCAGCACCAACAGAAACACCGATACGATTTTTATCGCCATCATAATCAATCAAACCAGCATCACGAATCGCTTCATCTGCAGCAACAACACCATAAACAATGGACTTATCCATTTTACGTTGTTCACGTGCATCAACGACAGATTCAGGATTATATTGTCCTGGTTCCGTACCAACGACAGGCAAACCAGCAATCTGAGAAGCTAAATCAGATGTATCAAAAGTATCTATTTTGCGCACACCAGATACACCATTAACAATATTTTTCCATGCGTATTCAATACCAGTACCAACAGGAGATACAATTCCCATACCAGTAATAACAACTCTTTTCATACTATAATTCCTTTTATATAAAAGATTCAATATACATATAATAGCTTGTTTGAAAGGAAACGTACAGAAAAAAATCCGTCACAACAACAAATTGCCAGACGGATTATATTCTTGTAAAACAATCATCAACAAACGATTATTTTTGATGAGCTTCGATATATTTAACAGCATCACCAACTGTTGTCAACTTTGCAGCTTCTTCATCAGGAATTGTAATATCAAATTCTTTTTCAACTTCCATAACGAATTCAACAACGTCCAAAGAATCCGCACCCAAATCGTTTACAAAAGAAGCTTCTTCTGTAACTTTTGCTTCTGGAACACCCAATTTTTCAGCTACGATTTTTTTTACTTTTTCAAAAGTTGTCATTTTTTATCCTTTGTTTCAGTTAAATTTGTGGCCCAACCATGGGCGTCATTACTAAAAGCTATCATTTTATACGCATAGTGTCAAGAAATTATAACAAACGATAACAAACTTGACAAACGAATTAAAATGTTTCCGAAGTAAAATCTTCGATTAAATTATTCATATTATTACGAAAATCTTCTTTATCAGAAGCCCATATTAACCTGCGTGACATAAACTTATAAACGTCATCCATAGTCAAATTTTTTACACCTGCCGCATCTATTATTTTTTTCCATGCAACTCTTGGGTCGGTAAGATGCCCCATTCCTCTACCAGGGAACACCCACACCCCATCTTGAGGCAAGTCTTGCAAAACGACGACAGCGGCATCAGACAAAGGCATTCCATTCCAAGTATAGTGATTAAAATCAAGGTCTTGCCACTGCATAGAAAATATTTTTGATTTTGGCGCAAACCCGTAAATAAGCATTAAAAACGCGGCTCTTAACGTCTGATTTTCTTCCTGATTTATAGCAGCAAATAACTTTTGTAACCCTGACTTATTCAAAGGTCTTATACGGCGCGTTTGTTCTATTTTCTGTAATCCGCGCACAGGATTAGTCTTTGTATACCCCATATCAATTGCATAGTTAAAAACGCTTTGCAATAATTCTTGCATGCGCCCAGCAATTGCACGTCCTTGTATTTCAGATATAACCGCCGACACATCTTCAGCAGAAACATCAGCAACTTTTTTATCAAAAAGCTTTACCAAGTGTCTATCAATAGCACGTTCTAACTTATCTTTAGAATACCAATTACGTCTAACTTTATTTTCTAAATACAAATCAAATAATTTTTTAACAGATATTTGTTTATGCCGAATCGGTATTTTTTTAGAAGCCTGTTCTAAAATTTCAGGGACTTTTGCGCGTGCTTCTTCAATATCAATATCTGGATATTTACCTATTATAATTCTTTTATCATGTCCATGAACACGCTTACGCACAAAAAAACTCTTAACGCCACGGCTGGTTATATAAAGGCGCAATCTTGGCTCCGACAAATCTTGCACGACATCAAACCCCTTACTTGGTGCCGGCAAGTTATCTAATATATACGGGTTAAAAAAGAATTGATGCGCCATTTTTTCCACCCTAATTTAAATAAGGTTATTATTTTAAGTTCTGAAATTTTTCTTCCCAGAACGCGTTTTTCTTACACACAGCAGCATTATACTTTTGCATTGCTAAATTGTATTTATGATTTTTTTCTACACACGGACAATCTTTGCATTCACACGCCTTTTCAGAATAAGCTGGTGTAAACTTAGGACAAAAACTTTTCGATACGACAGAATTTATTTTAAAAGGAAAAGCCCTATCTTCGGCTGCATAAATTTTTCTTGATATACAAGATATTTTATCTTTATTATCAACAAATTTCTCTGCGTTATATAAAGCTACCAATTCCATTCTTGTAGATACATAATCACGACGCAAATCCTTACATTCTTTGCTTATCGTGTTATAAGCTTTAAAATCTTCAACGACGATCGACAATGGAGTACTGACAAGATATTTTAAAAATTTATACATATTTACTTCCTTTATAAAATATAAAAACAGTATTCCTTTCCTTCCAAAATTTTATTTTATTCTTTCGTTTATGTTATATACAAAATCTCTCTTCTGTTTTTTGCAATGTTCATATTCCTCTAAATACTCATGCAGCAAATTATTCATCTTATGATATCTGCAATTTTTATTATCACAAGGAACATTCATGCTAAACTTTGAGCATTTATAATCATGAACTTTTACTTCAACATCATCAAAATCATTTCTTCTTTTTTCTATCCACTTTACATAACAACCATCACAATCTTTACCGAAGTTATCGCTTTTCTCTTTATAAATATTTGTTGCAACCAGCAAAGCATCTTCACAACGTTTACGTTCTGCCTCACACAATTCAGACAAATGTCTATAATTTAAAATTTCATTAAAAATTGTTTTCAATGGTGTTTTTATTACATATTTTACTAAGTTCATCTTCTATACTCTTTCTTTTTTTATTTTATTTTTTGTAATTTATTTATCCAAAAATTCTTTTTTAATTGCTTCTTTTTATTTAATTCTTCCCTAATCCCATAATACTTATGATTCGCTAAACTATAAAGACATTCTTCTTTTTTGCATGGTCTGCCATTAAAATTCGGACAACTCCGTTTATAATAACCTAACCTTTTTATTTCCGGACCTTTACCTATATAATAAATATAATTAGTAACACACCCACAAGAAGGTTCTGCTTCATCACGGCAAAAAGTGATATCCGACAAAGCGTCCACAAGACCTATATTCAAGTTTTTTATATCTCTCTTTAGGTCTTTATAATCTTCTATATCTCTTTTTATATACTTATATGGTGCAACAAAAAAATACTTTATAAACCCTTTTAACATAAACCATACCTCTTTTATTATCTAAACTTCTCTAATTTTTTAAGCCAAAAATTCCTTTTAACCTCAAGCAATTCTCTAAACTTAGATACAAGCTGAACGTATTCTTGGCGTTTCTGATAAAAAGGACAATATTTTTTATCGCAATTATCAACAAACACACACTTTCTTTCTTGAGAAAAAGAAAACTCATAATCTGGATTATTCTTTTTTTCTACAAAAGCTTCACACACTTTAAAACAAGATAACCCAATTTTATCGCCATAATAAACCTTGGTTATTTTTTCACGTGCAACATCCGCTTCTATTTTTGCGTCTTCTACCAAATACCCCAACTTTTTATATTCTTTTATATCTTTACCCAAATACAAAAAAGGAGCAATAAAAGCATACCTAATAATATCTTTAAACATAACCTAAACCCTTTTAAACTAAGATACTTTCAGTGCGTTTATAAATGCAGATTGTGGAATTTCTACATTACCAAACGTACGCATACGCTTTTTTCCCTCTTTTTGTTTCTCCAAAAGCTTTCTTTTTCGTGTGATATCACCGCCATAGCATTTTGCCGTAACATCTTTACGGTATGCAGCGATAGTTTCACGCGCGATAATTTTTCCGCCAATAGCAGCCTGCAGCGGTATTTTAAATTGATGTCTTGGTATAAGGTCTTTTAATTTTTCAACAATCTGACGACCACGTTTTTCTGCAGAACTTCTGTGACACATAAAAGATAAAGGTTCTACATTTTCTTCGTTTACCAATATAGAAACTTTAACCAAATCGGAAGCCTGATAGCCGTTCAAGACATAATCAAACGACGCATACCCCGAAGACAAAGATTTTACCCTATCATAAAAATCAAAAACAATTTCCGACAGCGGCAAAAGGTATACCAGAACCGCACGATTACCGATATAAGATATATTTTCTTGTACCCCACGACGTTCGGAACACAGCGACATTATTCCACCCATATATTTATCAGGCATCATGATAGTCGCCCTAACCCACGGTTCTTCTATAGAAGCAATTTTCGTAACATCCGGCATATCAGCAGGATTTTCTAAATCGATTACAGATCCGTCGCGCAGATAGACTTTATAAAGCACGCTTGGCACTGTATTAATCAGACTTAAATTAAATTCTCTACGTAAACGCTCGCTGATAATTTCCATATGCAACAAGCCTAAAAATCCACAACGTAAGCCAAATCCCAACGCAGAAGACTTTTCTGTTGTAAACACGAAAGACGCATCATTCAAAGCCAACTTTTCTGCACCGTCACGCAAGTTTGGATAATCATCGGCTTCTACCGGAAAGAAAGAAGAAAACACTACAGGAATCGAAGGTTTAAAGCCCGGCAAAGGTTCATCTGCAGAACACTTTGCATCAACAATTGTATCTCCAACCTTACAATCATGTATGGTTTTCATACCCGTAATAATAAAACCAATTTCACCAGTTGTCAGTTTATCCACATCGACCATTTTCGGTGTAAAATATCCAATTTTTTCTATAGTATATTCTGCACCAGTCGCCATAAACTTTATTTTCTGACCACGTTGCAAATTTCCGTCAACGACACGCACTAAAACCACAACACCTAAATAAGAATCATACCAAGAATCAACCAAAAGCGCGCGCGTTGGTTTATTTTCATCACCATGTGGTGACGGTAACTTTTTTACAATCTCTTCTAATAAATCCGGCACCCCTGCCCCTGTTTTACCTGAAACACAAATTGCGTTTTTCGCATCCAAACCGATAACATCTGAAATCTGCTCACGCGCGGCATCAACATCACTAGACGGCAAATCAATTTTATTCAATACCGGCAACATTTCCAAATCATTATCCAACGCCAGATAAGCATTTGCCAAAGTCTGTGCTTGAACACCTTGCGTTGCATCAACTAAAATCAAGGCCCCCTCACATGCAGCCAAACTACGAGAAACTTCATAAGAAAAGTCAACATGCCCAGGCGTATCCATTAAATTCAACTGATACACCTGCCCGTCTTTTGCGGTATAATTCAACCGAACAGTCTGTGCTTTAATCGTAATACCACGTTCACGTTCAATATCCATAGAATCCAAAACTTGCGATTTCATTTCGCGCGATTGCAAACCGCCAGTATATTCAATCAATCTATCTGATAAAGTAGACTTTCCATGGTCAATATGCGCAACAATAGCAAAGTTTCTGATATTCTTTTGATTCATAAACACACCCTAAAGCCCATGCGGCAATAATAAACCAGTATATTAGCTTTTGCAATCAGTTTTTAAGCGAATTTATTATCTTTCTAATTTTTTTGACATTAAATAATTTACATTCTGCAAAACATACCCGTGCTTTTCATAAAAAGCCCTTGCCTGAACAGTTTTAGCACTATACAAAGAAATTTTCTGAACGTTTTCTTTACGGCAAAAATCTTCATAGGCCTGAATCAAACTGGTGCCAATACCAGCAGATTGATATTTTTTATCAACGAATAAGAACTCTATTTCTGATGTCAAAAAATCCGAATGCAGCTTATTTATTTTTCCCTTTATAAACCCCAACGGATTATATGCGCCATTAAAAACAAACATTATATGCCCGTTTTGCTCTATGTCTTTTTGCAAAGAATGATATAAAGCGACGGCCTCACCGGGTCTTGTTTGATCAACAATACAATAGCAGTTATTTAATAAATTTCTTGTAACCGTAAAAACTCTTTCCAAACCTGGCATTATTCAACTTCCAAATTATCCAATAATTTATCAATACGTTCTGCAGTTTCTAAAGTATTGTCATATTCAAATCTAATATCAGGAACATATTTCTGATTCATGCGCGCCGCCAATTCGAATCGAATAGTCTTAGTAACCTCGTCCAAACGCTTCTGAACAGCATTTATATTTTCATTTCTTGAATAATAAAACAACCTAACAAATTGTAATCCGCCATGCGCAACAGCCCCGACCAAAGAAATTCCAGCCAACAAATCATCATCACTAAAATCGCCGCGCAAAATTTCTGCGACCAAAGTCTGAACTTTACTGGCGATACGCGCACCACGATTAGAATCTGTTCTTTTTTTCATCATTTTAATACCTGCAAGTTATTAACTAATTGTAAATTAGTAAATATTAATTTACAATCAAGTAAATTTTTTGGCAAAGAAAGGAAAAATGATGAAATTTGCAGAATATATATTAAACAAATCAGAAAGTCGTGCTTACTCGTGGATAGTATTTATCTTGACTATTTGCGAGTCTATATTTCTGTTTATTCCACCAGAAGTATTTATGACACCAGCAATAATTGCGAACAAAAAGCGCGCTGTACCAATTGCCCTTGCCACATCACTTGGTTCAATTGTAGGTGGTGCAATTGCGTATATGATAGGCGCATGGTTATGGGACTCTGTAGGAATATGGTTAATAAACACATTTTCAAATCCAGAACTGATAGAAACCGCAATAAAACCAATGTTCAGTAAATATGGGATATTAATAATCGTATTAACAGCGGTAACACCAATTCCATATAAATTGCTTGCGATATGGCTTGGATTTATAGGCTATCCAATTTGGATATTTTTGGCGGTATCCGCAATATTCCGTACCGGCAGATTTGCGATAATTGCCGCATTGCTGTATTTCTTTCAAGAACGCGCAAATGCGATAGTAAAAAAATACTTTTGGCCATTAACGATTGGTGCAATAATTGCGGCAGGACTTGGCGTATTTATGATATCAATGTTTTAAAGATAAATAAAATTAAGTAAAGAAGAAACGGAAGATATAAAAAATAGAAAAAATTTGAAAGCATAAAAAGATATACAAAAAAACAACCGCCATAATGGCGGTTATTTATTATTCAATCCAGAACGTCGCATAACTGGTTGGTGAAGTAGAACTGCCAACTGGAATCATAGCCGCCGGCAATCTTTCCGATGGAATCTTCCCATCCGACCCAAGCAGTTTATAGTTATTAGAGCTAGACAAACCTATACTAAGAGTATTATCCTCACTATTTGTACCAGTACCTATTTGTATGCCACCATTTGAAGATTTCGCATTACGTCCGACAGATACAGAGTAATTATCAGCAGAACTACCAGGTCCAACAGCAACACCGTATCCGCCACCATTTGCAGCAACACCTATAGCAAATCCATTATAACCTCCATCGGCACCGCCTATAGCAAATCCAGAAGGATTAGTATTAGTTACAACAGTACCTTCAAACGGCATGCGTTCCACCGGTATCTTACCATCCGAACCAAGCAGTTTATAGTTATTATCAACAGACAAACCTACACTAAGCGTATTAGCTTCATTATTAGTTCCATATCCTAATTGTATAGCACTTTCTGCAGCCACTTTTGCGGCGTTACCAACAGCAGTACCTCCTGTAGCTGTAACATTTGTATTAGGCCCCAAAGCTGTAGAAAAATCATTTGTAGCAGATGAAGAACTACCAACAACCACCGATGCATTACCAGAAGTTGAAGACGAAGCCCCCAAAACAACCGCCCCTTCAGAAGTAACAGGTATTGCGCCACCAGTACTGAAAGAATCACTGCCAGTTGCGGTGTTAGTTAAAACATCACCTTCAAAAGGTAATCTTTCTGCAGGTATCTTACCATCCGAACCAAGCAGTTTATAGTTATTAGAATCCGACAACCCCACACTAAATGTATTTGCCTCGCTGTTTGAGCCTCTACCTAGCTGTATGGCATAATCAGCACCCGAATAAGAGTTAGTTCCAAGCGCAATAGAATTACTCCCTTCTGCTACGACATTTCCTCCATATCCAAAACTATTACCAATCGCTATACTATTAGTTCCTGAAGCAAAAGTACCAGAAGAACGGCTTCCCGCAATTGCTATTGAATTATTACCTGAAGAATCTGCATTTACCCCCAAAGCCCCTGCACCTGTTGCAGTATTGGTTAAAACCTTATCACTGGCAACACCAGAATCTACCGCTTTACCACTGGCGTCAGATTTTAATAAATTGCCCTCTGTTAAAGCACCATCTTTTTGTAATGAATTTTCTGATGCTGTCTGCGCTGCAACCTCGGCAATTTTTTCTGCGGCTGCAACAGACGGATACTTTTCCGTACTACCTTTATCATCAGCAACAACGCTCTCTGCAGTTGCTTTATTTGATGTAACCTCGGCATTTATACCTTTGGTTGCAGTTATCGCACCACCACTAGCAGTAACTTCTGTAACAACGTTACCTTCACCGGTCGTTGAACCCGTTATACTTGACAAACGAGTATCCACCTGTTGATCAACATATCCACTGGACGCGATTGCACCAAACGCATAATCAGTTGCAACAAACAGTGCTAAAAATGAAACCGCAAAAACAAATTTTGTTTTTATCATATCAAATCTATTCTATTACAAAATAATACCAACTAACTGCAATTTTAGAATTTATTTTTCTGACTTAAAAATCATGAAAGACTTTTAAGTCAGATTTTTCTTATTTTATCGTATTATGGTTGACCACCTTCAGAAGTTCCTCTTTGAATAACTTCCCATGCATATCCATCATTACCAACAACTAATACACATTTCGCACCCAAATTTGTACATTCTGGTGTTGGAGCCGGTATCGCCTTATCAGCTGTTGCTTTTGCTTGATCAGCCGTGCTTTGTGCAGCATCTGCTGCAGTTTTAGCTGCATTTGCATTTGCATCTACTTCATTAATTGCACCAACCAAATTAGTTTTTTCTTCTGTAGTTAAGCTGCCAACTGTACCAATTGCAGTTTTATTAGCAGAAACATCTGACTGCAAAGTATCGATTTCACCTTCTGCCGTTGTTACACGTTCACCCAACGCACTAACAACTTCATCAGATGCGATACCTTCTGTAGCTTTTGTGATTGCGTCTGCAACAGCCTTTACAGTTGGATATTTTGTATCATTTGTTTTATTGGCTTCATAGTTTGCAGCATTAACTTTATTCCCAACATCTTCTTTTGCGGTCAATGCAGTTGTATCTGCTTTACCAGCTAATTGCGTCTTTGTTGCATAAGTTGATGTTGCTTCTGTCTTGGTCAACATATCTGCAATCGCATCCGCTTGAAGTGCAGTATCTGCTTTACCCAAGGAAGCCTGAACTTCTGTAGCTAATTTTGCTTTTGTTACATTTCCATCTAAAATTTTTGCAGTTGTTACAGCATTTGCTGCGATATCGTCTGCAGCGACAGTGTCTTTTGCAGCCAAAGCGCCCTTCTTACCAGCGTCTATAATTTTTCCGGTTGCATCTGTCGTTAACAAGTTTCCTTGTGTTAATACGCCCTGTTTCTGCAAAGCACTATCTGCCAAAGCACCTTGTGCAGCTGTTGCATATCTTCCATCAGATTCACCTTTTGTATAAGCATCTGTTATGCCATAGCCTGCCAAAGAAGTTGCTTTATCGGCTTTACCTGTTTGCAAAGCATCAATTTCACCTTCTGCCGTTGTTACACGTTCACCCAACGCACTAACAACTTCATCAGATGCGATACCTTCTGTAGCTTTTGTGATTGCATCCGCAACAGCTTTTACAGATGGGTATTTCGCATCATCTGTTTTTGCTCCTTCAAATCCTGCCGAATTAACCAAATTAGCTACATCTTGTTTTGCTGTTAATGCTGTTGTATCTGCTTTACCAGCTAATTCCGTCTTTGTTGCATAAGTTGCAGTAGCATGAGATTTTGTTTCATAAGTTGATGTTGCTTCTGTCTTGGTCAACATATCAGAAATTTCTGCATCATCAACTTTACCTTCTAATGCAGTATTAACTTTGCCAACTTCCTCGTCGACATAGCCTTTTGAAGCGATTTCTGCGTTTGCTGCATTAACAGATACTACGGTTAATAAAGTCGCAAAAATAGTGGATGTTAGTTTTTTCATTTTCTCTTTCCTTTCCTTAATTTATTTTTATTTTATCTTTTTTTTAATTTTAATGTAATAACTTTTTTTCGTTTTTTGTTATTTATTGTGCAGGTTCTGTTACGTTTACCCACTTTATATTACCATCCCTGTCGACCGATAATACACACAAGTTTGATTCTGCCTGACAAGAAACATCAGGTTTCGGGATTACGTAATCTACTACTGCTTTTACACTAGTATATTTATCTGTAGATGTTTTATTAGAAGAATCTATCACTGTAGTTTTATTTGATGTGTCTTCTTTTCCTTTCATTGCATCAGAAAAATCTCCGGCAACAACACCTTCCACAGCACTTGTAATTGCAGAATCAGTTTCACCTTTGGTGTAAGCATCAGTAATGCCATATTCTGCAAGTGTAGTACCTTTGTTTGCTTTCTTATCCAACTCTGTTCTGACAGCTTTTTCAGATGGATAGTCTGTATCTGTTGCTGTTTCAGAATCACGAACAACTATTCTTTTATTTGCAGAATCTTCTTTTTTAGCCAGACCTTCAGTCAAAGCAGAAGAATCAGCTTTATTAGCCAACGCACTGTTCATCGCCTCTGTTGTTGCATACGCAGACAAAGCAGACGCATCAGCCTTTTGTTCAAGCTCTTCTTTTGTTGCCAACGCATCTAAAGCACTCGTATCTGCCTTACCTTCCAATGCCGTTGCAACAGCTTTTTCAGATGTATACTTCGTTTTTTCCGCTTCCGCCGAAGAACGAACAGTCTGAACAATATTTGATTTATCTTCTTTTAAATTAACTGTTTCAGTTGTTGCATAATTGTCCAAAGCTGTTTTGTCGGCCTTTTCAGCTAAACCATCTGTTAATTCAGTTTTTGTTGCGTAATCACCTTTATCCTGCTTGCCCTGCAAAGCCTCATAAATAACCTTACCCTGAACAGCATTAGTTCCTTCTGGTGTCAATTCTGCATCAATAACTGCACCTTCTGGAATAACAGGTTTATCAGACAAATCGTTATAAGATCCCGTAGTAGCAACGGTCGCCAAGCCGTCTATCTTCGAAGTCGGTATGCTATCCGGCAAATCAGATACAGACAAACTTTCACTGCCCGTTACCAACCCCTTCGCGTCATAAGTAACCTTTGTGCCGGTACCTGGTTCTATTGCAACGTTAGCTTCAACTTTTTGTCCTAATTGTGCAGTAGTCGCATAGCCAGACAATTCTGTCTTTGTTGCATATTTAGATGAAGCATTAGTCTTGGTTTCATATGTTGAAGAAGCAACTGTCTTGGTCAACATATCGGAAATTTCTGCATCATCAACTTTACCCTCGAGTGCAGAGTTCATCGCTTCTGTCGTTGCATATTCTGAAAGCGCAGAAGAATCTACCTTATTGGCCAACGCGTCACGTACAGCAACTGCAGATGGATACTGATCAGCAGTAGATTCAGGCGTTATGCTTTGTATCTTGTTTGTTTTATCTTCTTTACCATCAATTTTGCTAACAACATCATTACTTAATTTATCTTCTGTAACTGCATCATTTGCAATTTTTTCTGTTGTTATCGCGCCTTCACCGATGTTATCTGGACTAACTGGCAACCCAGTTTCTGACAACTTATTAATCTTATCATTAGTCCACTGAACGATAGCACCAACAGAAGGATACTGATCTGGTGAAGATTGATTTTTTACAGAAATAGAAGCGGCTTTATTAGATTTATCTTCCTTACCCTCAACAGTAACTGTTAAAGCATCAACGGCACCCTTTGCATCAGATGCATCCTGAGCAGCCTTATCTAACTTAGAAGACAAACCAGACTCTGGATTATTAATAGTATCACCCAACTGTGTTACTTGTTCCGTTAAATTTGTAACATTTTCTTTTGTTTCATACGTGCTGCTTACCGTTTCCAATATAGCGGTTTCTTTGTTATCAACATATTGCTTGCTGGCAATCTGTGCATCTGCAGCGCGGGCGCCATAACTCAATAACAGAGCTCCCATAAAACCAGAAAAAATCACACTTCCTTTTCTCATTTATTTTTCCCTTTTAAAACGCTATTGAATACCAAACTTCATCACCATTTTCATCAGTTCCAAGAATTTTATTAGAACCTGCACCCTCTATACTTATTGCAGAATCCGCTTTTTGTAATGATTCTTGAACATCTGCAGCTAACTTTGTACGAGATATTGCAGCATCAGCAGCAACATCAGCATCTTTTACTTGTTCCTTCTTAGCCAATGCACCCAATTCGGCTTCGTTTGCCTTGGTTGCCAACTGCTCGTCAACATAAGTCTTTTCTGCCTTACCTTCTATACTTGAAACAGCACCATCAACTTTCTGTTCCATCTGAGTAATTTTTTGATTCATTTCTTCAAAATTACCGTCAGTTGCCATACCATCAGTTTTTGTTTTCAATTCATTAATAGCACCAATAACTTCTTTTGAAGTCGTAGTTAACTCTCCTGAACCAACTTTTGTATTCAAACCACTTATGCCAGCTTCATTCGCGCTAACACGAGATTCCAGCGTTGTAACTGTTTCAGCATCAGCCTTACCTTCCAATTCAGACTTAGAAGCATACCCAGACAACTCGTCTTTCGTCGCATAATTCCCTAAATCTTCTTCCGTAACAACATTGTCCAAATCAGACTTCAATGCATAATCACCTGCTTCCTGCTTCTTTGCCAACTGATCGGCAACAGCTTTAACAGTAGGATACTTAGAATCATCAGCAACAGCACCATCAAACTCTGCAGATACAACCTTATTAGAAGTATCTTCCTTTCCAACCAAAGCAGAAGCATCTGCCTTTTGCCCCAGCTCATCCTTGGTTGCAAGATTCGTCAATTCCGATTTATCAGCTTTTGCATTCAACGCCGAAACATCAGCCTTATTCGCCAAAGCCTCGTTCATAGATTCCGTTGTAGCATAAGCCCCCAAAGCAGACACATCTGCCTTATCCGCCAATTCTTCCTTAGTCGCAAGATTTGTTAATTCTGATTTGTCAGCTTTTGAATCCAATGATACCTTATCAGCTTTTGTTGCCAACTGTTCATCAACATAAATTTTTTGTGCATATCCGGACAAATCAACTTCGCCGCCAGTTGCTGCCTCGGCTATTTTTTCATCAATCGTAGCAGCACTATAAGTTTCTGATTTTTTATAAACATCTCCTGCATTTGCTTTTGTGGCAAGCTCATCTTTTGTCGCAAGATTTATCAATTCAGATTTATCCGCCTTAGCCTCTAAAGCTTCCGTCGTCGCATATCCAGCCAACTCAGACTTATCAGCTTTTCCAGCCAATGCCTGATTAGCTTTGTCAGCTTCTGACTTTGCAGCCTCTGCAGCAACATTTGCTTGTCCAGCCAATACGCCAGCCGCTGCAGCATCATCAGCAATACCATCAACACGACCAGACAATGCTTCAACAGTTGTTTTATCAGCTTTATCCCCTAATGCCGTATTAACAGAATCCGTAGTTGCATAATTTGCTAACTCCGTTTTATCAGCTTTTAAATTCAATTCATCCTTTGTCGCATAAGAACTTAAATCAACTTCGCCATCAAGCGCAGCATCAGCAATTTTCTGTTCGACTTCACTTTTCGTGTAAGTTTCTGACTTCGTATAAACATCACCAACATTAACCTTGCTGTCCAAATCAGCTTTTGTCGCATAATTTGCAGAAGCCAAATCAATCGCATCTTGTATAGCCGCATTCATTTCAACGGTCGTAGAATATGCAGACATATCCGCAGGCGTTCCAGGCTCACCCTGAGGTCCCTGTTCACCCTGCGGACCACGAATTTCTTCCAAAGAAATCAATTCATTCCACGTAGGTTCGCCTACATAACGCCATAACAAATGAGTAGAATTAGAACCAATCTCAACTTCTCTACCATCCTGACCAGCTACAATACCTATAGCGTCTTTTAAATTTTCAACATCGACAAAAATTTCATTAGTTCTTTCATCTATAACAATATAACCATCTGGCGTAGGTAATAAAGTTTCCTGTTTATTATCCAAACTATCTTCTAATGAATCTGCCCTACTATTCAACCCTTCAACATCACGTTTTAACTGATCAACATCACGCTGTAACCCCTCTGTAACACCCGGGGCAATCGCACCACCACCAGAAGAAGAACCAGAACCAGGAGTCTGTGGCCTAAGAGAACTGCCACCACTAATAGACGTTCCACCACCAAGATATTGACCTATAGATAAACGTGGCGTAGTAACAACACTACCAGTAGAAGTTGTTCCAACAGGTTTTGCAACACTGCCAGAACTACTACTTGTTGTACCAACACGAACTGACCCACCACGCAAAGATGCCGTCGAAGCACCAGAATTGGCTGCACTTGACGCACTTGTATAAGTTCCCGTTCCTCCAAGAGAACGAACAGACGAAGCAGAATACGCATCAGTTGCAGCCGCACAAAACAGCACACACGCAATAGTTAAAATAGATATTTTTAATTCGTTTTTCATAACTCTCTCTATCATTTAAACGATACCATTTTTTAACGAATCGGGTCAACACCTTTTATCAAGCAAAAATAACTTTTTTGCTAAAATTAAAATTCATACCTTAAACCAATTGATAAAGAATTATCAAAAATTGCATCTATCTTATTTTCGAAAACCAATTGTTCTTTCAAATAATTTTCCATATCAACCTTATGTTTCAATCCTGTCATACCTGCAAAGCGATAACGCAAATCCAGAGTCAAGTTATAATCTAACTCATAAGAATACCCCAGCATAATACCTGCGACAGGTGAAAAACCAGTTTCTTTTCTTTTTTCATATTTAAAGAAAGTACCATCAAGAGTAGTTGTTGGCATAGCAACACCAACACCGGCACCAACATAAAAACCATTTACAAAGTCATAATACAAATTCGCCATCATATAAGGAATAGACAAAGAAAACTCTGCATAATTATCTTTATCTTCAAAATACCCCATATATCCAGCTTCTAATTCTGCACGCCAGAAATAAGCAAATCTTTTACCGGCATAAAAATTTCCACCGAACAAAGATTCAAAAGAATATTTATCTTCTGAAAAATCATCATTAACAGCTTCGTCTTGCCAATTTGTATTATATTTATTTGTCCAATTCATTAAATTCAAATCAGCACGACCACCAACATACCAACCTGTCTTAGCTTTATCGGTATAATCATAAGTAACGTTATACCCGCCGTTTGAATCCCTTTGCAAATAACTAGGTGCAGCATATGCACCAGTTGAAATCAAAGCAGTACAAAAGCCAAAAATCTTTAAAATATTTTTCATAATCATTCCTTCCTTTTTTGTGAATTGTAACACAAAACGAATCACTTTACAAAACATAAAATGTCTATTGACAACTTTTATTAATAAATGTTAAATTATTATAAAAATGAAAGGAATCATTATGAAAAAGGCGTTATTTACAATACTAGTTTTAAGTTTAGCCGCTTGTTCTGGCGTACCAAAAGACATAAATGAAGACAAAGTATTTTTTGAATTTGATTCTGCACATATTTCAGAAGAATCTCGTGAAAACTTAGAAAAGCAATCTTTGTACATGAAGAAGAACCCGGGAAAGAACATCACTCTGGAAGGTCACTGCGACGAACGCGGTTCTGTTGAATACAATTTGGCTCTTGGCGCTTTGCGCGCAGGAAATGCGGCCCATGTTTTAATAAGAGATGGTATTGAACCAGAAAGAATAAAAACTATTTCTTACGGTAAAGAACGCCCACAATACTTAGGAACTGGCGAAGAAGTATGGGCAAAGAACAGAAACTCTACAACAGTTGTAGACGAATAATAAAAAGCGCTTACAAGCGCTTTTTTTAATCGCAAAAATAAAGAGAAACTTGACCATAAGTTCTTTTTTTACTACTATTTGAAACATGGAAAACACAACAGCTATATCTTTTGCTAACGTAGGCGCAAGATACGATAATTCACGCGAAGTTTTATCAGATGTATCTTTTAATATAAGCAACGGTTCTTTTTATTTCTTATCAGGTGCATCTGGTGCAGGAAAAACTACATTACTAAGATTAATATACCAGTTGCACAAGCCATGCCGTGGACAAATAAAGTTATTTGGTCGGGTAACAAACGATATGACACGCGATGACATTGCTAATTTGCGCCACAAAATGGCAATTGTTTTTCAAGAATATTCTTTATTATCACACAAGTCGGTTTTTGATAATATCGCCCTGCCCTTACGCGTTCGCGGTATTCCAGAAGCAAAAATAAAAAAATTAGTATCAAAAACTCTTGAATGGGTAGGTCTTGGTAAATACGCTGATGCGAACCCAAAATCTTTATCAGGCGGTCAGCAACAACGTGTGTCAGTTGCGCGTGCAATAATAATTCAGCCTGCAATATTACTGGCCGACGAACCAACAGGAAACTTAGACGACGAAAATGCATCCAGACTGATGGAACTTTTCATACAAATGAATAAAGTTTTTGGTACGACTATAATTTTAGCAACACACAGTACAAAACTTATGGAAACTTATAAATTTCCTGTAATCCATGTTGAAAATCATAAAGTTTCTTTCTTAGGCGAACGCGAAAGTACAAAAACAAATATAGAAAATAAAAAATTATGGAAAGGACCTAAGCCACAAAACTACTTTAATGAATTATCAAAACAATTTGAAGATATAGAAAACGCATGACAAAAAAACCTACCGTATTTTCATTAGTACAAGAACAATCTGTTTTTATGACGGCAATTATGTCACTGTTAACTTTTTTAGCGGTACTTGCCCTTGGTATATCTTTATCCATAGGAACTGGCGTTATAAGATGGAACAGTCAATGGGATTTATTTGCCACAGTCCAAGTTATGAATTCAGCAAACGAAAAAAATGTAGAAAAAATTCTAAAAGATAACAGCGATAAAATATCTTCCGTTAAAGAAATTTCGACCGAACAAATGAAAGACCTTATGCGTCCATGGCTTTCTGGTGGTAATACAGCATTAGAAAAATATTTACCAAAAATGTACGAAGTACAGTTTAAAGAAAAATCCAACCTACAAAATGTGGGCGAACAACTTTCCAAATACGCAAGATTTTTAACGCACTCTCAGGCACTAAAAACATCTATGTCTGCTGGTTGGAAAATGATAGCAATTTCTACATTTGTTCTACTTTTAACCCTTGGCGCGATTGGTGTATGCATTTCTTATATTGCACGAAACATAGCCTTGCTGCATCGCAGAGAGCTTGAAATACTAAATCAAATCGGGGCCAGTGATTCTTTTGTAGCGCGCCAAATGCAAATAATAATTGCAAAAATTAGCGCAACCGCATCATTTGCAGGATTTCTTGTTGCAGCGCCTGTTTTACTATTAATACTATCAACCGCACACAGTGCGCGCGTTGGCTTAATGGCAATGTTAGACATAACTGGCTTTGGTTGGCTTTCTTTATTTTTAATGTCTGTAGCAATTGTAATTTTTGCGATATGGATGACCAAGAAAACAACATTAAAGATTCTTAAAAACAATTAATGAGAATACTATCACCATCTTTAATACTGATATCTTGCTTTGTAATGGGCGGCCTTATGTTTAAAACAATGGCTCCTACCCGCTGTTCTACAATACTGCCAGATGACAGTATATTCGTTCTGACCGGAGACATTCGCAGAATTCCATTTGCAATGCGTCAATTACGCCAACACCCAGATGCAGACTTGTACATAATAGGCGCTGGCATGCAAGGCTCTTATGAAATGACAAAAAAGGTAACGATAGAGTCAAAATCGAAATCAACATATGAAAACGCATTGGCGATAAAAGAAATAGCCATAAAAACTGGTCTTGATAGAATAGTAGTAATAACAACAGAAGACCATATGAACCGCGCAGTTTATTTAATAAAGCAAGAATTACCACAAGTAGAAATAGTAACATGCCCTGTTCCGTTAACAGGTATGCCAACAACAAAAAGACTTGAAAGATGGGGCATAGAATATATAAAATACATCGCTACAATGTTCGGTATAAAAGAAGGTTAAAAATCGGAGAAAGGTAAAAATGTTAAGAACAATTATATTTAAAATAGTACTTGGTATTTATTTTGTATTATGGTCACCTGTATTATTAATCGGTCTTATAAATAAAAAGCTAAATGACTTCCTAGTTTTAAAATGTGCAGCAGGTGTATTAGTTCTTGCCAGAATAATCGCAGGAATAAAATACGAAGTTCATTATCCTCCCGTTGAAGAAAACGGGATACCTGTTACTCCTAATGAAAACATCAGACTGGACGGCAAAGCAATAATTGCAGCAAAACACATGTCTATATTAGAAATAGCCGTTTTATCCCAGGTCGTAAAAAATTCGTTTTTTATAATTAAACGAGAACTTTTATGGATACCTATTTATGGTTGGGCATTTTGGCGCATGGGGCTGCAGCCTGTGAACCGCGCTCGCGGTGCAACGAACATGCAAAAGCTAACAAATGCCGTGGCCAAGAAAATAATGGACGGGAAAATATTAATAATCTTTCCAGAAGGAACGCGTGTCAAACCAGGCAAACGCATACCATTAAAACGTGGCTTGCTATTTTTAGCACATCAATTAAAACTTCCTATTTTACCAGTAGGAACAGATTCGGGCATTTATTGGCCAAAGCACGGTAAAATGCAAAGCGGTACAGCAAACGTATGGTTTGAACCATTACTGCCTTGCAACGCATCACTAGAAGAAATTAGCGAAGCAATAAATAGACACAGCGCCTAAGGCTCTATTTTTGCTTTTCGCACTCTTCCAAGAAATGTCCAAACTCTGTTGGCGTAGTAGATGTGTACTCTAGAATTTTAGAAATACTTTGCATCGAAGGCCAACGAGGCTTACCAAAAACAGAAAATCTTTTACTTTTATTAAATGTCGTTGCGTCTAAACCAGAAGAAACGGCCAATTTAGAACAAGATATGTTGTTCTTGCGCGCAAGCATATCTATTGCACGCCAAACTTCATTATGAGTCATTTTTTCTCTCTCAGTTATTTATTTTTTATTAGAAAACAAAGAACTGATTCTAATTATATTAGAATTAATGACTATTTTCAATTTCTTTATAACGGTAAATATTCCTAGTCACACCACCCCTGACGTCGTCCACCGTTATATGCACGCCCCAGCTTTTCTTTTATTAAAATTTCTCCTACATCTTTACCATCGGGCAACAAAACAAAAGCATCTATTCTTCCCAAATATTTATCATCTTTTATGCTTTTTAATTCAACAACACTACCAATTGGCAAAAGCTCGGAAATTCTATCACGAGACAAATTCGCCATTTTAATCTCATAGTCACATTCCCCGTGTATTTCAGGCGTATCAACATTCATCAAACGAACTCTTGCCTCAACATCTATATCATCTTCTAAATGAACAGTTGCTGCAAAAGTATCTCCGTCAAAAATATAATTAACCGTTGCGAATTCCGCAACGGCAGGATTAATTACTAAAAGCATAAACAAACAAATATTAAAAAAGTACTTCATATTTTATGGCAATCTAGGTGACCATGTAGGTTCTACACCATTTATACCTTCTGGCAATTCTATATCATAAACATTTTGCCCTGTAATATCTACGCTGCGAATATGACTTATTCTTTCGATATCATCAAAAGCTTTTTCTGTTTCATAATAAACCAAACGTCTGGAACCTGGCGCCCAAGAAGGAGCTTCCATATACCACCCCCCTGCAAGAATTTTTTCGTTTCTGCCACGCGGATCCATAATACCTATATAGAAAGTATCATCTGCTATTTTAGTAAAGGCTATAAACTGTCCGTCAGGCGACCAAGCAGGTGTCGCATATCGCCCTGCCCCATAAGTAATACGCTCTACCTTTCCTGTTTCCAAATCAAGAATAAATATTTGTTGATTACCACTACGGTCAGAGTTAAACGCCATTTTTTTACCATCTGGCGAATAAGACGGACTGGTATTCAAAGAACTACCAAACGTCAACTGACGCAAAGATTTCGTCTCTATATCGTATTCATATATATGAGTTATACCATTTTTAACCAAAGATAAAGCTATTTTTGTCCCGTCCGGTGAAAAACGAGGTGCAAAGTTCATTCCTCCGAACTGTCCTAACCTTCTCTGTTCGCCCGTTTCTAAATCCAACGTCCAAACCATAGGGTCATTGTTATAATAAGACAAGAATACAATAGTTTGCATATTAGGTGAAAAATGAGGCGACATCACAAAAGTTTTTTCATCTGATAAATAACGCATACCATAACCGTCTTGGTCCATTATTGCCATACGTTTTTTTCTGTTATGTATCGGACCAGTTTCAGCAATAAAAACAATTTGAGTATCAAAATAACCGATTTCACCCGTCAATCTTTCATAAATAGCATCAGCCATAATATGAGCCAAACGACGTGCAGATTTTTTAGACGCAACCAAACTTTGCGCCTCTATCTGTTCCTTTCCGTTCACATCCCAAACATAAAATTCTAAACTATATTTACCACCAGACTCTGCTGACAATTTTGCTTGTACCAAAACTTGTGCCTTTATCGCATTCCATAATTTAAAATCAGGCAATTTACCCATTTCTACAAATTCTGGCAACGCATCATGAGAAACAATTCTAAAAAGCCCCGTTGATTTTAAATCCGCTTCTACAACTTCTCTTATCATTGCACTATCTTCCGCAGAAACGTTACCCACTGTTTCAAACTTTTGCACAGCAACCGATATAGGATTTGCAGCGCCAGCGATAATATCAACTTTTAATTCTGCATGTGCAGGTAAAACAAACACAGCCATAAATGAAAAAACTGTCAAAAATTTTTTAAACATAAGAAAATCCTTTCCAAAAATAATACTGTTTCATTTTATATGTATATTTATAAAAAAGCAAGAATGCGAAAAAAATTATACAGAACATACAAACTATTTTTCTTACATAAACAAACATAAAAAAACAAAAAGTTCCGCCCCACAACAACAAACAGAACACAAAAAACACCTGTCACACAAACCAATATACAACAGTACTCACATACGCAAATACACCTATAATTACAAATGTATTGACAATTGCCAATACAATGTTATAGTCACTTGTAAAGACGTAAGTATTGTGTCTTGTATAGGAGATTGTGTATGCCAAACGTTATGCAACAATTGTTCATAATGAACATAGAAGCTTTATTAAAAGAATACGCAGCGTATCGAACTTTTAACAAATCAGACTGCGTTATTAACATGCGAATACCGCGCCCTATTTTAGAGAACATAAAAAAGCTTGCAGAACAACAACACGTACCATACCAGTCTTTAATTTCATCCGTATTGTTCTCTTTGGCAAACATAGACGAAAACAAAAACAACTAAAAAAGAAGAATAAAAATGCCACGTCCAAAACCACAAATAATATTTGAATACTTAAATAACACAAAATATATAGTTCCTAATACAAACACTGAATATTGGTTATTTTCAGATTTATACAACTTATTCGGGAAAGAAAACGTAGGCAGTAACGAATTCATTCCAAAAACAGTAAATACCGCATTACGCGATGCTGTTTTAAAGATTCCAAAAGGAAAAACTCCAGAAGATATAGAAACACCAGAATACTTTTGGGATTTTTATGCAAAACATTTAACAACAATTATTCATAATTACACAATAAATACAGACAAAGGTATAAAACAAATACAAAATGGACACGATGCAAAATTAAGCAGATTTGCATGCTGGTCTATTTTAAAAAGAAACCCACGTCTAATATTTACAGAACTATATTTTATGATGCCAAACGCTAGTTTTTCCGATTTAAGTGAAGCGTCTTATAAATTTTCCAGAATATATTTACGTAATGATTTGGCAAGTTCTGAAAAAATAGTCAACGGAATTGCATACAGACACAAAGCAAAAATGGGATTATTTCATCAACTGATGGAAAAATCATTTTTCTATGACATTGATATAGAAACTTTAAAAAATATGTACGGCATAGTCTACGAACCGGGCGACCCTATTTCAAACTATATGGGCTCGCGTTCTTTGATGGCAAAACAAAAAGCATTAAATATTGCTGTTAAAAGATATGATGAAATCAAAAATATGACATTAAGAGACTTCTCATACGCTGTAACAAAAGAACTTAATTCACAAAGAATAAAGCTATTTCAAAAAGAAGGGATTTTCCCAGAACAAGATTTAACAAGTGAACACATAAAAAATGTGCGAAGAGATTTATATAATAAAAGACAAGAATTTATAAAACAATTCTCTAATATAAACATAAGATAAAAAAAGCGGCATAAAAGCCGCTTTTTTATCTTTAACTCATCATTCCCCACTGCAAAATTTCTGGACACCCTAACGCCTGTTGCCCTGCTGAACTTAAGAAGAACTGAAGAACTATACCAATACCAAACAATAGTATAAAACCAACCAACATACCAGTACCTTTCTTACGCAAATCCTCAATATCAACACCTTTACCAGAAGTTATATATCCCCATGCCCATCCAGCGATAATGAATGCAGCACCCACAAATGCAAGGGTACGCAAAATTCTAAAAACCCCGTACATCTGATGTATCAACCCGCACAAACCAGAATTACTAACACCGCCAGCCTGTGCCGCCAATGCTGTGCCAGCGCCAGCCAGTACAACAACACCTGCAAAACCAAGTTTTTTCAAAATATTTTTCATAAGAATCCCCTTTTTCCTTTTCTACAATTCTATCATAAAAACGCCTTAGATTCAAGCAAGATAAAAATAAAGGCGTTCTTTGACCAAGAACGCTTTTAATATAATTAAAGCAATTTTAATTACATAGCAGAAACGATAACATATCTACGTTTCAAAACTGGTTTTACACAAGAATTGCAACCACAAGATGCTTTTTCAACTTTTACTTCTTGCGCAGCAGGAACCAAAATTTGACGTTTTTGCTGAACTTCTTGACCGAAAGTATCACGAGCATACAAATCTTCACAACGAGTATTGCGATATACTATTTTTTTACTTTCGTTCATACCATCTACATAACTTGAAAAATTACGTCCCTGTTCACCGGCATAATAAATACAATCTTGACCATCTTGTGTATATCTTACACCACCCTTATAGTAATCATAATAACCACCACAGCCAACAAGTGCTGTTAATACCAACATAGAAAACAGAACTTTTTTCATAATCTATACCTTTTTATTTTTCTCACTCTGCTCCCGATTCGTTAATACAATTGTTGCACAAAAAAATCAATTGTCAAGCATACTAAACTTTCCTAAGAATATTTCAAAGACAACTATTTTTATTGTGATATAATCTTCCATGAAGGAAGGTACAAAATGGATTACAAAGATTTTGGTTTAGTAAACACAAAAGAAGTTTTTTTAGACGCACTAGCAAAACATTATGCGGTTCCGGCTTTTAATTTTTATAACATGGAAACATTGTCTGCGATAGTATCAGCAGCCCGTGAAATGAAAAGCCCTGTTATTCTGGCAGTATCAGAATCTGCTTTAAAATATATGGGACCAGAACTTTTAATGGGAATGATATGGGGATTAAATATAAAACCATCAGAAAAAATTGCTCTTCATCTGGACCATGGTGGCAGTTTTGAAGCATGCGTCAACGCTATTAAACTTGGTTTTTCAAGCGTCATGATAGACGGTTCAAAATTACCATTTTCTGCAAATGCAGACTTGGCAAAACAAGTGACAGACTTTGCCCACAAATATGACGTAACTGTAGAAGCGGAGCTGGGAACTTTATCTGGCATAGAAGACGAAAACACTCAAAGCGAATATTCAAGCTATGCCAATCCGAACGACGTAGTAAATTTTGTTAATGCAACTAATATAGATTCTCTGGCAATTGCCATTGGAACAAGTCATGGTGCATACAAAAGAAAATCAGAAAATGAAAAATTAAGATTTGATATTCTAGAAAAAATTTCAAAAGAACTTCCAGATTTTCCATTAGTACTGCACGGTGCTTCCAGCATTCCGCAACATTACATTGAAACAATAAATACGTTTGGCGGGAAAATGTCCGACGCTCGCGGGATACCTGCAGACCAGTTAAAACAAGCCGTAAGAATGAACATCTGCAAAATAAATGTAGACAGTGATTCAAGACTGGCATTCACAGCTGGAGTTCGCGAAACATTGGCACAAAAACCAGAAACATTTAATCCACGTGATTATCTGGGAAAAGGTATGAAAAATATTTTTGATAATTGTGTTGAAGAAATAAAATCAATAATGAATTCTGAAAATAAAATATAATAAAAACCCCACATAAAAGTGGGGTTTTATAAAACGCTATCATATTATTTCGCGCGTTCTACATATTCCAAAGTTTCTGTATTAACAACGATTTTTTCACCTTGTTCGATAAACAAAGGAACTTGAACACGAACGCCATTATCCAAAATTGCAGGTTTACCACCGCTGCTGGAAACAGTTTGTCCTTTCAAAGCAGGTTCTGTTTCTTCAACAGTTGCAACGACTGTTTTTGGCAAAGAAATAGATACAGGTTGACCTTCAACAAAGTTAGCCTTTACTTGCATTTCTGGGGCCAAGAACTTCATCTGTTCACCCAAAGAATCTACTGGCATAGTAAACTGTTCATAATCAGATAGATTCATAAAGAAAGCACTTTCACCATCAGAATACAAATACTGACAATCAAAATCTTCGACCATCAATTTTTCGACTTTATCTTCCGCACGCCAGCGATCACCGCCCTTGTTACCAGAATCAATATCGCGCAAATCTGCCTGAACAAAAGCACCACCCTTGCCTGGTTTTACTTTTGTAATAGACATAACAGAATAACGCTTACCGTTATGAGCAATAACCCAACCGACACGCATGTCATTAGCAATATATGATGCCATTGTTTTACCTCTTGTTATCTACCATACGATTATAATTTTTTTAGGCTCCAACGCAAGAATTTATTGAACTTCACGTTTATGCGCCCAATATCTATCGATACTTTCCATGATTAACTTATCAGCGGTTTCACGATCTGCCCAACCTTTAACTTTAGACCAAGAATTTGGTTGCAAATCTTTATAATGCTGAAAGAAATATTCTATTTTAGAACGCAAAATTGCAGGCAACTGTTCAACAAAGTTTGTTTCCGTATAGAAAGGATCAATTTTATCTAATGGAACGCAAATTATTTTTTCGTCGCCACCAGCCTGGTCATCCATCAACAATGCCCCAATAGGTCTAACTTCAATCAAAACACCTGGACGCAATGGTGCATTACATACAACAACACAATCTAATGGGTCACCGTCATCGCCAAGTGTACCTGGGAAATAACCATAGTTTGCAGGATAAGCCATAGGAGTATGCAAAATACGATCCACACGTGGCAAACCCGTTGCTTTATCTATTTCATATTTTACGAATCCATTTTCAGGAACTTCTATTATCGCATTCATCTTTTTTGGCGGCATTTTTCCTGCCGGAATTTCTTCTATTTTCATATTCATCTACCTTTTTTGCGCGTGCAATATTATCATAAAAATATTACTTTGCAATTATAAATACATATTTATACATAAAAAAACTGCCTTTCGGCAGTTTTCTTTTTACATTCTCATTGGCATTAATATGAACAATGCATCTGTATTCTTATCCGTAGACTTTATGATAGTCGGAGATAAAGGATCTTGCATTTCCATCTGGAACTTTTCACCTTCAACCTGACCAGCTACATCCATCAAGAACTTTACGTTAAACGTAACCGTGAAAGAAGCGTCGCCATTATATTCAATATCCAATTCTTGTGTTGCCGTTCCAGCATCTGGACTTGAAGCGTTTATAACCAACTTATTCATAGAGAAAGTTAACTGAACAGACTTTGTTTTATCAACACTGGCAACAGATACCAAGTCAACTGCGCTCAAGAACTGCTTTCTGTCTAAAACAGCAATTTTATCGTTCCCCTTTGGAATAACAACGCGATAATTAGGATATTGCGCATCAACCAACTTACTTGTCAAAGTAGCCGCACCTACAGTAAAGCGTGCCTTGGTATCAGACAATTCAACAGTTACATCATCAACATTCGCATCTTCTAACAATTTAGATAATTCACCAATAACACGACGAGGTAAAATTACAGAAGGCATTTCAACACTACCCTCTGGTGCTGGCATTGCACACAAAGCCATACGCTGAGCATCCGTTGCAACAGCAGTCAACATTTTTTCTTTACCTTCATCAGAAATATGGAAATAAATTCCGCCCAAGTGATAACGAACGTCATCTGTTGGTATTGCAAACTTTGTTTGATTTATAAGATGAGCCAAATCACCTGTTGTCATCTGGAATTTTGTAGTCAAATTACTACCAGCCATTGCAGGGAAATTTTCAGCTGGCAACGTAGGCAACTTAAATACCGCACGACCACTAGAAACAACCAACTGATCACCAGACTGCTTAAAAGTAATTTCTGAATCATCTGGTAATTTACGAACTATATCGTACAACATCTGTACAGGAACTGTTGTCTTGCCGCCCAAAGTTATATCAGCTGCGACATGTTCAACCAATTCTAAATCGACGTTTGTTGCAGACAAAACCAAATCATCAGCAACTTCAAGCTTTACATTCATCAAAATCGGCAAAGTCGCGCGTTTTTCAACAATAGATTGCATATGACCCAGCGCACGAATCAAAACCTGACGAAATACCGAGAATTCCATATATATGCTCCTGTTTATTCTAATAAATATATTTCCCTACATTCTTTTAAGTTAAGTTTATCAAAAAATGCCGATTCGGTGCAAGAGCAAAAGCTTTTTACACCCATCTATATGAATATAGATAAAAAACCGCTCTTGCGAGCGGTCACTTTATTTAGCCATAACTTTTTCTAATTTTGCGCGCAATTTTTTCATATCATCAAATTTGGTAAACTTACCTTTTTCCGCGATTGATATGTCACCGCTTTCTTCAGACACAACTAATATAGTCGCGCCAGATACTTCTGATAACCCCAACGCGGCGCGATGTCTTGTCCCATATTTCCAGTTTAAATTATTTTGAGACAGCGGCAATATTGCCCCTGCATAAGCCACTCTTTCTTTTTCTATTATAACAGCCCCGTCATGCAATGGCGTTTTATTAAAAAATATCGTCAACAGCAATTCACTGGTAATAACAGCATCTACTCTAACCCCTTTCTTTTCTATAGCACTTTCATCAAGGCTTCTAGAAAAAACTATCAAAGCCCCAGTATGCTTTGCAGACATATATTCCACGGACGAAACAATCGCATCCAAAGCAGAAGTGTTTTTGGTTGCAATTCCGCCGCGTTTAAACAAACGACGCCATTCTTCTACATTCCCCATCAAAGCCATAAATTTACGCAATTCTGGTTGAAATATAACAATCAAGCTTATAGACAAGAACAGCGCTGTCCAATGTAAAAAAGCGCTTAACAAATCTAAATGAGCCCAAGATAGAACAAAGCTTAAAACCCATAATACAGCAAGTCCCAATAAGCCTCTTACCAATTTTTCAGAAGATGTATTTTGAATAAAGCTTCTATAAAAAAGCCACATTATTACAGCGATAATTAATACCTGCACCAAACCAAGCCAATTAAACATTTATTTTCTCCTTTTAAATAACACTTTGTATTAAATTCTCGACAGGTTCATTTAACCAATCTGGATCACTACGCATTGCAGGTGCCCCCTTTTCCAAAGCGGTCTTACAAGGCGTGTCATCCGCCAACCAATTTTCCAACAAGTCGCCTGCCAACAGACCAACGCCCGCCCCAGCAACCAAACCAATACCACCGGTAAATGGTGCCAACAACAAACCAATTCCAGTTGCTGACGCAACCTTACCTGCAACAGCCGCGCCACTTATTTTTACGTCAGATTCTGCCAAGTTTCCTGTAATTTCTATAGAATTAACAACGTTTCCAGTCAAAGACAATTTTAATCCCCTAACGGGAACCGTGGTCAAGGAAAGTTTCATTGTTTCTTTTCCTAAATCCATATTACCTGCCAATCTTACATTTATAGCATTTGTTTCGACAGCAACACCATGTCGGGTATCAAAAACCCCATTACGTAACTTGGTATTTAACGCCACACAAGAAATTGTCATTTGATTATATTTTTTTTCTGTTCTAAATAAATCTTGAATACTATGTCTTAACGTGGTCAAGAAATCTGTTCCATACATATTTGCAACCAGCGCAGAATGGGCATACCCAGAATCAGCAGAATAAATTTTAACTGGTCCAGTTATATTTTGCATCCATTCAGACAGATTTGTACCATTTGTTTCTAAATAAGTATCAAGATTAACTGGCAAATCAGATATTAAATCTTTAACTCTTACCTGATTTAAAATTTCGCCAACAGACATGCTTCGTCCGACGGCCGCGGCTTTTACATAATAGCGCCCATCTTCATCTATATTTATATCAGCACCAATTTCTACATTTCCGTTACCAATAACAGCCTCAGAATCCAGCCTACCCTGTCCTTTTATAAGATTTAAAGACAAATCCAAATCTTTTATATCAAAATCACGATACACAAAGAAATTATCCAACAAAATATGTAAATCTAAATCCACACCTAATAAATCTTTTCCATATAATGGTATATCTTTAAAAACATTTAATTCTCTGTTTGGTCTAATCCAGTCTTTAGAGTATAAATCTGGGAACAAATCCATCAAGCTTATAAGTTTCGACTCTAAATCCATATCTATAAAAGGAACGTTCTTAGACCAATCTATAACGCCCGAGAATGCCAACTTGTTATCTTTTACTGTTAATGAAGAATTTCTAAAAGACAATTTATTTCTGTCAAACCCACCAGTTATATTAACTTTTACAGTATCCATATCTGGTAAATTCAAATTAAATATTTTGCCTGCTGCAGCGACATTTGGTATATCGCCTTTTATTATAAAATCAATAGGCTGTTTACTTGTTCCTTCCAACGCAATATTTGCAATCAGCGCATCACCACCAGTAGACAGTGCTATCTTTACAGGATAAATTTTACGTTCAGCATTATATTTTGAATACGAAACTATGAATGGTAAAACGTCTTTATCTGGTTTAATCCAACCACTATATTCTCTGGTATCATCACGCGGAAAATAACGAACATTAACACCTGCCAAAGAATATAAATTACCTAAAATATCCAGCTTTAAATTTTTAACTTCAACCCCACCAAGCCCAGGGTCTTCAAAAGGATATTCTGTTTTTTCTGCGCCAGACACAGAAGCATTTTTAGAACTTATAGAATATTCCCCTTTATCATTTTTTTCTATACATACACTAGCATCATAAATTTTTACATTTTGAATTGTCGGTCTGTCTTGAAACAAAGAAATTAAATTTAAAGTGACATCAATTTTTTCTGCTGAAAAAGCATCTTTATGTTTTGCCCACTCTGCATTAGGTACCCTTACCTTATTTAATTCAATCTGTGGTCTTAAAGACAACTTCCAAGAAACCCCACCATCAATTTCTACTGGCAATCCCGTAGAATCTTTTAGAACAGCCAAAACGTTTCCACGCAACGTTTCAAGATTTATTTGTGACAAAGCTATAACAAAAGCAACCGCAAGCCCCATAACAAAAATTACAAGGACTCTACTTATTGAAAAAAAAATATTTTTTTTCTTTTTACTCTTTTTTACCATTTTATTGCCTATTCAGGTAATTTAAATTCCAAAAAGTCTAAAACTGCTTTCATAAAATTCGGCAATTCTGCTTTAAACGTCATAATCTTACCAGTTCTAGGATGCCTTAAAGTAATCTTATAAGCAAATAAAAATAAATTATTTGTAGATATGACAGACTTTAACATAGAATCCAGTTTTTTGTCTGTTCCATACAAATCGTCACCAACAATCGGCGCGTGCAAAGATAAAGCACTATGCAATCTAAGCTGATGAGTACGCCCAGTCTTTGGAGAAAACAAAACCCACGATAAATGACCGCCAGCTTGCGTTAAAACTTCGTACTCTGTAATTGCACGTTGCGGTCTTTGCCCTGTTCCATTATTCACCCTATCAGGACTATCAAACACCTGCCCTTTTATCATATAGTTATCTATCATACCGCGCAAAGGCTTTACCGTTCCGTTTAATAACGCCAGATATTCTTTACTTGCCTTTTTTGTCTGAAATTCATCCGCCAGAACCTGCGCCGCCCTTTGATTTTTTGCAACAACTAATACGCCGCTAGTTTCTTTATCCAATCTATGAACCAAAGATATCTTATCGTACGGGAACAAAGCTGCAGCCATTTTATCAATAGATTTTCTTATGCCCGTTCCACCCTGAACAGCAAGCCCAGCAGGTTTATTAAAAACAACTATATCATCATCATTATGAATGATACATTTTCTTAACGCTTCTAAATCTGATAAAGAAAAAAGTTCACCAGATTCCTGCTTTTTGCTTTTTTGTGCATAGCTGGCCAAGGTAGGCGGCACTCTGACCGCATCACCAGCTTTTAAAATTTCTTGACCACGAACACGTGAAGAATTTACACGTATTTGCCCACCGCGACACAACTTATAAAACTCTCGCTGCGGCATACCAGGATAACGGCGCAAGAACCAGCGCAATAATCTGGTACCATCTTCTACCTTTGAAACTTCAATAAAATCAGCCATTTAACCTTATTCGCCATATATTATTTGAACGACATTTTTACCGTTTTGATTGTTGCAGTTTCCTGTTGCACCGCTTTGTTTTCTTCCAGACATTTCATAACCAACAGAACCTTCCCATCCTTTTGTGATAAAGTATTCACAATCAGACTGAGACAAACCATTAACAGAAACAATAAACTGCAATGAATTAGAAGGATTTACAGAAATCTCATACGTTCCACCATATGGATTTTTATTAGACATACCAATTGCCCCAAAGATAGTAGAATTATTTATATTAGAAAAATCATCATATCCGCCAAACAATTGACGAACTTGGGTTACCATTTGCAAAACTTCATCATTTACCGTACTTCTTTTTTGCAAATTCATCGCACTAGATATAGCAGCAATTGCCCCGACAGTAATAACTCCCATAATTGCCAAAACACCCATCATTTCAATCATAGAACGACCAGATTCTTGTCTCATTATATAACCCCCATTTGCTATTTAATTTTTTATATTCTATCATATATATTATGAATATTCAATTTTCAGATTTAATAGAAAACAGTCCTAATGCCCCAGGCGTCTACAAAATGTACGACGCAGAAGGTAACCTGTTGTACGTAGGAAAAGCCAAAAACCTATTTAACAGATTAAGGCAATACCTTGATATATCTAAACTAGAACCTCATAAACAAGTAATGCGTTCTTTGGTAACCAAGGTTGACTGGGAAATAACAGCGACAGAATCAGACGCACTTTTACTAGAACAAAATCTGATAAAGACCCTAAAACCGAAGTATAACATCATGTTAACAGACGGGAAAATGTACCCGATGATTGCGCTGACAAGCAGCCAGTACCCTCGTCTGCTAAAATTTCGTGGAAAAATATCACAAAGACGCGACGTATATGGTCCTTATCCATCAGTATACGCTTTAAACGAAACAATTAAAACAATTCAAAAAGTATGCAAATTACGTACTTGCACAGATTCTTTCATGCGCAATCGTTCACGTCCTTGCCTTTTATACCAAATAGGAAGATGCAGCGCACCGTGTACTATACCACAAACAGAATATGAAAAAAACGTAAGTCTGGCACGCAGAATTTTAACTGGCGACAGCGAACCAATAATAAAAGACCTGACAGAAGAGATGAAAAAACATTCTGCGAACATGGACTTTGAATCTGCCGCAATTTGTCGTGACAAGATAGCTGAACTTACCCACACGGCAAACCGCGGTATAAAAAGAGCCTCTTCACATAAATCAAACTTTGATTGGCAAGAAAGCGTAAAAGATTTAGAAAATTGGTTAAACTTAAATATAGAATGCGCTGGCGTTTTTGATAACTCACATTTATTCGGTAAGAACCCTGTTGGCGCCATGATAACATTTGGTAAAAACGGTTTTATAAAAACAGGTTACAGACATTTCAAATTGCACGACCAGTCACGCGCCGGCAACGATATAGCAATGATGCAAGAATTTGTATCACGTGCAACGCAACGCGGACCAAAACTTGATTTAATCATAGTAGATGGAGGACCAGCGCAATGGAACATAGCGCATAAAACAGCACCAAACATACCGATATTAGGCGTTACAAAAGGCGAAGTTCGTGACGGCGACGAACACTTTATAATGCCCGACGGCAGCGAATGTCGTGATATTCCAAAAGACTCTAAACTATTCTTGCTATTACGTGCAGTTCGCGACGAGGCACATAGATTTGTAATAACCTTCCACAGAACAGTTCGCGCAAAGACAATGACTTCTTCTGTTCTTGATGAAATAGAAGGCATTGGAGCAACAAGAAAAAAAGCGCTTTTAACTCATTTTGGTTCTGCACGTGCTGTTGCAGATGCTGATATGCCGGCACTATTAAAGGTTCCGGGACTCGGCAAATCTGCCGCACAAAAAATCTATGCATATTTTCATTCAGAAGTGATATAATGAATACATTGATGATACCAAAAAGGAGAAAATCATGAAATTTTTTGTTAACTTTTTATCAGCTTTTCGCATTGCCGCGGCATTTGCGATAATACCAACTCTTATGTTTGGGCTGTATTGGACAACATTCGTTTTATATGTACTGGCAGCTATATCAGATTGGTTTGATGGATATCTTGCACGTAAATATAACGTATGTTCAAAGCTTGGTGGCGTAATGGATCACATCGGTGATAAATTACTGGTTACAAACACATTAATAATGCTAACTGTTATGATGCCAGTTTGGTTTATAGTAGTACCTGTTATAATAATGATAGCCCGCGAATTATATATCAGTGGCTTACGCGAATTTTTAGGCACACAAAAAATGGAAATGCCTGTACCAAAAGCACGCTTTTCAATGGGTAAAATTAAAACAACATTACAAATGATTACAATTGGTGCATTCTTGTTGTTGTTTGCAATCGGCACACTTATCACACCTGCTGCAGACAGTCGCACTTTAATGGCATTGATTTATATTTTACCCCAGATTGGTATATGGGGGACTTGGTTGTCTTTGGTTGCGTCTATTTGGTCTGCAACACAATATACTTTCACATTTGCAGAAAAGCTAAAGAAAATAAAATAATAATAACAAAATAAAAAACCGACAAACGTCGGTTTTTTATTTACTTATTTTAAAACCATCCCTTCTTCTCAGATTTAGTTCCGGCAAATTCATTTAACAACTTCTTTTGCTTTTCAGTAAGCTTTGTTGGAACTTTCATATTAATATCTATATACAAATCGCCAAAACTTCCCGCACGACGTCCTGGCATACCATGACCACGAACACGTAACTTTTCACCAATCTGTGTACCAGAAGGAACTTTCACAGCCAGTTTTTTGTCGTCAATTGTTTCGACCTCTATCTCACCGCCCAACGCTAACGTAGTAAAAGGTACATCTACTTTTACAATCAAATCGTCACCTTGACGTTCAAAGCGCTTATCAGGACGAATACGAACATCTAAATAAAAGTCACCAGCAGGTCCACCATTTTGTCCTGCCTCGCCCTGACCTGCCAAACGAAGACGTGTTCCATCTTCTACACCTGCAGGTATATTTACCTCTAGGGTGCGACTTTTTCTGATTGTACCAGTACCGTCACACTGAGAACACTTTTTATCAATCTTGTGCCCTAACCCATTACACTCTGGACAAGGCGTTTCCATAGCAAAGAAACCACGACTTGTATGAACGTAACCAGTTCCGCCACAACGAGTACATTTTGGTGCCTGTTTGCCGTCATCCGTACCAAATCCGTGACACTTTTCACATTGAACATCGCTTGTAAATTTAACGGTATGAGCTTTACCAAAATATGCGTCTTTTAAATCTATGACAACTTCATCTAACAGGTCACGTCCCCCACGACGAGCATCCCCGCGACTTGCCCCGCCACCAAAACCGTCGAAGCCAAATCCACGCATTGCTTCACGCAAAATATCTTCCATACCTGCGCCACCGCCCATATCAAAGCGAAACGCCCCATTACCAAACGGATTAGCACCTGCACCAAAAGGATTCGCCCCAGACGCATTTCCACCTGCAAAAGCGGCATCACCAAATCTATCATACGCAGCACGCTTCTGAGGGTCTTTTAAAATATCAAAAGCGTTATTAACCTCTTTAAACTTTTCTTCGGCTTCTTTGTTACCAGGATTCTTATCTGGATGATATTTTAAAACAAGCTTATGATAAGCCTTTTTAATATCTGCATCAGATGCATCACGTGCAACACCAAGAACTTCATAAGGATTTTTATTCATATTATTTAGCCCATATTATTTATTTCTCAGAAATATATAGTTTCTTTGCAGAAAAAATCAAGCCCATAAATATATCTTTCACTTGCAAGAAAAGGAATAATGTTATAATAATAAACATACTATGACAGAACAAAATACTCATTCTTATGACGCATCAGACATTCAAGTATTAGAAGGTTTGGAACCAGTTCGCCTGCGCCCTGGTATGTATATCGGTGGTACAGATGAAAAGGCGTGGCATCACCTGCCTGTTGAAATAATGGATAATTCTATTGACGAGGCGGTTGCCGGTTTTGCAAAAAAAATTATCGTAAATTTAATAGATGCAAAAACGATTGAAATAACCGATGACGGACGCGGTATCCCTGTCGACGAGCATCCTAAATATCCTGGCAAATCAGCATTGGAAGTAATTTTAACAACACTTCATTCTGGCGGTAAATTTAATAACAATGTATATAAAACCAGTGGCGGTTTGCATGGCGTTGGCAGTGCGGTTGTAAACGCACTAACTTCCGAGATGATAGTAACAATATCTCGCGATGGATATGAATGGACACAAACCTTTTCACGCGGGAAACCAACCAGTCCGATGACACGTGGCGAAGCAACAAAGAACCACGGTACAAAGATAAGATTTACAATAGACGATGAAATATTTGGTACTGCGGCTGTATTTAAGCCAATAAAAATATACAGAATGGCGCGTGCAAAGTCATTTCTATCCAAAGGCGTTCGTATAGATTGGCACTGTAATCCGTCTTTATTAACCGAGGATATGAATATACCTGCGGATACAACGTTTTACTATCCAAACGGTGTGGCAGATTTCTTGGAAGAAAAGACAAAAGAAAAACCGCGCATTTTGCCAAAAATATTTAGTGGCAGCGTAGATTTTCCTGATGATATGGGGCGCGTAGAATGGGCTTTAACATTTTTAACAGACGAAAATGGTGCAGCTTCTGACGACGGCTTCTTTTCATCGTACTGTAACACTATTGCAACTATTGATGGCGGAACACACGAAACAGGCTTTAAATCTGCGATAACCAAGGGCATAAAAGCATACGGTGAAAAAGTAAATAACAAAGCAGCGACCAGTATAATTGGCGATGACGTCTTTGATTCAGTTGCAGCAATAGTATCTGTATTTTATAAAACACCTCAGTTTTTAGGTCAAACGAAAGAAAAATTATCAAATCCAGAAATTGCACGATATACAGAAAACGCATTGCGCGATCCATGGGATATATTTTTAGCATCTGACCCAAAGACAGCAAATTCTTTACTTGATTTTGTAATTAACTTGGCAAACGCCAGAATAAAGACCAAGCAGGTAAAAGATATTGCAAGAAAGACACCTACAAAACGCATAAGAATGCCGGCTAAACTTGCAGATTGCTCTAAACACGGCGTTGAAGGCACAGAATTATTTATCGTAGAAGGAGAATCAGCTGGTGGTACCGCAAAGCAAGCACGCGACCGTGCAACCCAAGCGATTATGCCACTACGTGGAAAAGTATTAAACGTTATATCAAATTCAGACGAAAGATTTGGAGCAAACAAGGAATTAAATGAATTAATAGATATAATCGGTGCTGGCACAGCAAAAAATTGGGATGACAGCAAATTAAGATATGAAAAAATAATCGTAATGACCGATGCTGACGTTGACGGCAGCCATATTGCATCGCTTCTTATGGCGTTCTTTTACCAGCATATGCCACAGTTAATATATGGCGGTCATTTATATTTATCTTGTCCTCCGCTTTATAAACTGACCTGCGGAACTGAGTCTATTTACGTAGATACAGATGAAGAACTGGAAGAATTGAAAAACGGTAAATATAAAAATAAAAAAGTAGAAATATCTCGATTCAAGGGACTTGGTGAAATGATGCCAAACCAGCTAAAAGAAACAACGATGTCACCAAAGACCCGTCGTCTGATACGTGTTGACCTGCCCCCAAGAACAGATGAAGGTGCAGAAGATACGGAAAAAACACGCACGATAGTATCTGAACTTATGGGAAAGAAACCAGAATTTCGATTTAAATTCATCACAGAACATGCACAGTTTGTAAAAGACTTGTTTGTTTAAAGGCGTTTTTTCACAAATATAACAAACAAGTCCTTAACGCATAAAAACCTTCCTGAATAGTGTTGCGCAAAAAAACACTTGACAATTATATTTTTTGTATTACTTTAATAAAGTAAAATAAAGGATAAAACATGGGTTCCAAAAAGAATAAGAATACATATGTGGTAAAAATCATACCACATTTGAATAAACAATTTAGCTTATGCAACGAAACGCCATTGGCAGTTGTAAAATTGAACGGCAAACCAGTTCAAGAAGATGCAGGTTGGATGCGTACTACACATTTTCCAAATCCAGCAACAACAACTATGGTAGAGATGTATGATGAATTAAAACCAATTATGGGCGAAAGCTTGGCATCAACAATTATTGAATACCAAGATAAAGAAACGAAACACCCAATTGCATTATTATTCCCAACGAATGAAATGCTTGCACGTTGCAATTCAGTTGAAGAATTAACCCAAAGATTAAATCATGCAACTCGTCACGATCTTGAAAGACAGATAAAGATACGTAACAAGTATTTAAATATGTTAAGCATGAAAAACAAAGAAAAAACAAAATAAATAAAGACACCAAAATAAATACCGGACATAAAGTCCGGTATTTTTGTCTTCCCCATCTGTTTTATTGGATACCGACGCGGAACTGATCGCCCCAACCAGCGACAACTTGTCCACCGACTGTGCATTGAATATCTTCGAAACCACTTTCAACTTGATTCTTTTTAACTACGCTACTTGTTATCAAACCACCAGCAGTTCCAAGAACCACGCCAGCAACGGTATCAGAAATCAGACGCGACGTATTAAATTCGCCTTCTGCATTTTTCCAAACACTTGTATTAAAGTCACTCGCGATTTTATTTAACTTTGCAACTGCATTTGAAATCTTTGTCTTTGAAGAAGATATCGTAGTATTCTGTATATTAGTAATTATAATGTTAATGTTAACATACAGATTATTATATTCTGTTTCAGAGATACCTTCATTACACTTTTTAATAAGATCATCTATCAAACGAACAACCTCACTATTATTCGAATACTTATTTCTTAATTCTAATAACTTATTTAAATCACATCTGTAAGTTTCTGGTGTAGGTGTAACAACAACCGGTGGATTTACCACACTACCCCCACTACACATCTTTGTATCAGGGTTAAAGGTTTGCGACTTATTAACACATTCACAAATTTGTGTACCAGGATTCCAATTTGCAATTGCCGATGAAACCGAGCAACATGCAACACAAGCCTTCTGCTTATCTGCTGGCAAGCTATAACATCCATATCGCTGTGTACAAGTAGGATTTTCACCACTGCCAGGTGTTTCATTTCCAGCTTTTTTTATACATTTTTTCTCACTTTCAGAGTATGTATAATCATCGCTTATACATACACATACTCCATTTTGTTCTTTCAAATTCTTATTAGAATCACAAGAACAGGAAGCAGAATCAATACTCCAACTACCGCCTGATTCTTCACATTTCGCGCCAAAATCTATTTCGGCATTTTTAGGCATACATTTCCCATTTACCTCGACAAAATCAGATCCACACACATACCCGATACAAGCAGCAGTAGCACTCATAACATATGAAGCCTGATCATTCACACTTGCCTCACCCGTATCAGGGTTTATAATAACCTGAATAGCATTAGGGTCATTCTTTAAACGCAAAAATTTATTACTCGTACATTCATTCAAATCTACATGAGACCAATGATCATCATAAAAAGCACCACCACGTTTACAAACAAAACTATGAAAACCAGAATATCGTTTTCCACCACCACCACGAACTTCGGCGGTTCCCCTAAAACTAACAAATACTCCAGAATTACAATAGTTTTGTTCACAAATAAAACAACCATTCACCCCATACAATTGTAAAATTTCATTATCATTACGGTTACAATTTGTAGGTTCAGACGTTGGACAGCCCTTCGGAGTAACTTTTATATTTGGCTGCAGCTGCATAGCCCTCCCCAATTCCGCATAAGCCCCCACTCCAGCAGGTGCACCATATGCACAAAAACAAATAGAAAAACACGCCACCGAAAACAATAATAACTTTTTCATTTCTCCCCCATTTGTTCGATTTGCGAACTTTTACAGGTAAAAAACCTATACATATTTTTCTTTATTTTATCATATTTCACTGGGGCTGCCAACAACTAAATATCTAACTTTTCGTTATTTTATATCAGATTTATTTGCATTCTTCTATCATTTGGTTAATCTGAGCTGCTAATACCAAATCTGTTTTTTTCATTTTTTCAACTTGTGATATTGCATACAATACTGTCGCATGATCACGGTCACCGCATACACGACCAATTTCTGTCAAAGACATGCTTGTTGCCCCCTTCAATACTGCCATCATCATTTGACGAGCCAATACAACAGCACGGCTACGACCTTTGCCGCATACTGCATCATATGAAACGCCCAATTTTTCACACATAGACTTAACCATTGCAATTGGTGTTTTTGCTTTCTGCAATGTATCAGATAATAAACGTTGTGCAATTTCTAATGTAACTTTTTCACCCATTAAATCTGCATATGTTTTGATTTTCATTGCAACGCCACCAACCAAGTGACCATCACCTGCGATACGTGCTGCCAAAGAAGATGCAACTTCTTCTGAAACACCTGCACGCATCAACATAACACGTTTTACATTTACAGTTGGTGCTGCAACATCTGCAACCAAACCAGATGCCAACAAAGATTGCATACGACGATCAAAACCTGACAAATTATTTGGTGCTGCATTTGCTGTCAAAACAACATTTTTACCTGCTGCACGTAAATCTATAACCAACTGTATAAATTCTTCACAAGTTGCACGTTTACCCGCCAAGGTCTGAACATCATCCAAAATGAAAGTATCACAATTACGGCAGAAGTCTTTAAAAGCAAAAACAGATCTGTCATGCAAGCTACGTGCAAATTCTGAAACGAACTGACCACCAGACATTTTTATTACACGACCATTTGAAGCAGCTTCGATACAATCTGCCAACAAAGATTTACCGCAGCCTGCTGGACCATAAATAAACAGCGGAGAAAATGGAACTACACCCGCTGCTAATTTTTTGCATGCAGAAACAACGAAAGCATTTTCTTCACACAAGATGAAAGAATCAAATGCAACTGCAGAAGAAACGTTATTTACTTTATCTTCTGTCTTTGGTGCATAAGCTTGAACGTTATTATCATTTGCAACAGGTGCTGCAACAACTGTAGTACCTTTAACTGCCAATTTAACATTCAAACCAAATTCAGCTGCAACAGAATTTAAAACATTTGCATGAACACTGCCGATAAAATCTGCCGAGAATTGATTCTGAGCCGTTAAAACTAATGTATCACCAGAAACGTCAAACTGCAAAGGTGCAATCCAAGAAGAAAAACTTGCAGAATCCATTTTTGCGGCGATGGCCTCCTTGATTTGTTCCAAGTTAGTCATTGTTATTTTTTTCACCGCTACCTGCATGTCGTTTCTCCTTTCCTTTCTTAAAAGAGTTTCCTGCCAGCGCAAGAGTGTAAAAATCACCTGCACATAAACGCTAAATTTTACTAATCTTAATCGATTTCATAAAAATTTAGTGTTTATGTTTGCCTACGTTTTCTTACTCTCTCGCTTTGGTGATTGAGTGTTTCTCAATCGTTTTGGATACGTCCAATAAGTTATAAGATTAATTCAGTTTTGCAACCGATTGTTGAACAATTTTTCAAGATTTATTTTTTGACAACGATTCGTTTTTTTGCCAGATTTCCGCACTTTGTATATACACTGTATAGACATATTTTTTTCTAAATGCGAATATAACCGCCGTCAATTTTTCTGACCAAACCCTGTAATTCCAAGACCACTAATTCACTTTTAATTTCCGAAATACTTTTTTTGACAACCTGTGCCAATACAGACTCAGACACAGGATTTGTTCCTAACGCGTCTAACAACGAATTTTCTTTTTCGATTTTTTTATCATTTTTTTTATGAATTAATTCTTTTTTGAAAAAATCTTCCGCCCCCATACATAATTTTGCACTGCCAGACTTTATCAAAGAATTTGGACCAACCGACCTAGAATCCACAGGATGCGCGGGAATTGCCCAAATTTCACGTGCATAATCTATTGCGAATCGGGCTGTTGTCATACTGCCGGATTTTAAATCAGCTTCTCCTAAAATAAGTTTTTCGCAGATTCCTGCGACCAAACGATTACGTTGCACAAAATTATTTGCAACTGGCACAAACCCAACAGGCATTTCACTTATAACAACACCACGATTTACAATATCCCAATACAACGATTCGTTTTCCAATGGCCATATATAATCGACTCCACCCGCAACAACCGCGATCGTTTGCGAATCACCATTTGCTGCCAAAGCGCCCCTATGTGCTGCACTATCTGTCCCCATAGCCATGCCAGATGCAACCGCATAATCATTTTCAGAAAACGCACGCGCTATTTCAGAAACAAATCCCATACCAGTAACGGTCGCATGTCTTGTTCCAACGATACTAACAATTGATTTAGACAAAGTTTTTACATTTCCACGCGCAGTTATTACAGGTGGATGATTCTTCATTTTTCTTAAATTGATTGGATAATTCGAATCTTCATCTGTTATATAATGTATATTTAATTTATTTGCAGCATCTATTTCAAACAATACAGCACTTTTTGTTTTTTCGTCTATATTTAAAGAACGAACCGCGTTTTCTGCATTTCCAAACATACGAATCAATTCGTTGTATTTAGCAGGCCCTATTCCTGGCGTACGTAATATTAATAATTTATAAAGTAAATCTGACATGTTATTTATATTAGTAATATATGCATATTAAAAGGAAGCCTTATTTTTCTTAATCCAAATAAAAAGTCCCAACTGGGACCTTTTACTTAATTAATAAGAGCTACAAACTTCTACTGTATAGAAAGCAAATAGTCATAATCATACGCATCACATTCTGATGGCTTTTCTGCATTATTCTTTTCAAGATTTTCACATTCTGTTTTAATCTCACGCAAAGCAGCCATAAAGTCGTTAAAATCACTACGATTTTCATCTTTTAAAACTAACAACTGAGAACGCAACAATTCATCATCAGACAAACTTTTCTGACCTTCAACCTTCCCGCCTATTAATTTATTACCGAACAATTCCATAACGCCAACACCGACTGCTGCGCCACCGACAGCAGCACCAACACTTCCCCACACACGTGCTGTCTTCTTTGCATCTAAGATACGCTGACGCAACATCTCGGAATCGACCCATTCACCACACGCAATATCACGTCCCATTTCATAATATTTACTTGGCACATCGTTAACACTTACTTTCGGATCATTAGATTTCAATGTAATTTTCACAAAGCAAGTATTATTTTCTGGATTTTCTGTATCTTCCACCATAGAAGCATAATTATTAATATTACTATATCTTGACGCCCAAACGAAAGTATTACCAACACCTATATTATTATTGATACAAGCAGCCTTTTCTTTTTCACGCCTATCAACAGTAGGAATAGGAATCGGGTCAACACGTACACTAGATTTTTGTGTAGTAGACTCAGAAGTAGAATTTGCTGCAGCCATCGCACTCAACTGATTAGTAGATGCAGTTGCACGAGGAGCACTTATAACCATCTTAGAAGTTACAGACCTACGCGCAGAATTATTAGAAGTTGCAGCCAAAGCAGGCTCTAACATCAAAGCAATAGCTAAAATAGATATAACTTTTTTCATCATTCTCTTTCCTACTTATTGAGCATAATTATAGCATAAAACAACATATAAATAAAGTATAAAACTATAAAAAATCGCGCAAAATGCGCGATGTTAAAGATTTACTTTTTCCATTTCCATTCTATTTTAGATTCGGTTCCACCAACCAATCTTCCTATATTTTCACGGTGACGCCACAGACATAACAAAGCGATAGCCAAGAAAGGCAATCCCATTTGCCATCCCATAAAGAATCCCAATACCGGCATTAAACAAAATACAACAACTGCCCCCAAAGATGAAAAACCTGAAGACAAAGCGACAATTAACCATTCAACGCCACATATAATGAAAGCAAGAGGACTTATGGATAATAGCACCCCAAACAAAGAAGAAATTCCCTTACCTCCATGGAACTTTAACCATACAGGATAACAATGACCTACAATTGCAAAAAAACCACACCAAGCCCCGAAAGCCTCGCCACCTATATAAAAACCAATAAAAACAGACAGTATTGCTTTTAACATATCAAGTATCCAAGTCAACGCAGCCATACGCAAGCCACCGACACGCATAACATTCGTAGCCCCTATATTACCGCTGCCAACTTTACGTAAATCGCCCTTACCCATAAATTTTGTCAGCAACAACCCCATTGGTATAGAGCCTAAAAAATAAGAAATAATCACTCCTAAGACATACATCATTTTATTTTTCCTTGATTTTATGCTTGATTTTATGTTTGTTTCTTATAAAATATCAGAAAACTTAAATAAATAAAAGGAAAATAACGTGGCAAATCATAAGTCATCTGAAAAAAGAATTTTAGTAACTGCGAAAAAGAATGCTATTAACACAGCGCGTCGCAGTGCAGTAAAAACCGCAACAAAGAAAGCTTTGGCAGCAGTAGAATCTGGCGACAAGACAGTTGCAACAAACGCATTACGTGCAGCAGAAAGCAAAATTATGAAAGCTGTTGGAAAAATCATGCCAAAGAAACGTGCAGCGCGTAAAGTATCACGTTTGGCAAAAAAAGTTTCTGCAATGTGATATGAAACAAAGTTAAGATATAAAAACCGCAATTATTGCGGTTTTTATTTTTTTACAGAAACAAAATAAATGCCAAATAAAAAAGTGGGTTATTTCACCCACTTTTTAAATCAGATTTTAATTCAAAGGAGCTCCCCAATGTTGCTGAATATTTCTCTCAGCATCCATAGGACTTACCAGAACCTGAGGTGTCAAGATAACAACCAACACATCACGCGTTGCAGACGTTTCTCTTGAACCAGACAAGGCCATAAAGTCAGGATCACCCAAACCATATCTTGTATCATTGTTAGTCTGTTTTTCGAAACCAGAAACAACCAGCATTTGTCCAGATTCCATTATAACTTCCTGCATAAAGCTACGTTCTTCAACTTCTGGCAACTGCAAAGTTACTTCACCAATAGTCTGCGTAGACATCTTTAACAATTCACGAACAGACATTCTAAACAACAACAATATTTTACCATTTTCCAAAACATTTGGTAAAAGTTGCATTGAAAATCCTGTTTCCAAATCATCCTGATCAACTGTACTTGATTCGACAGTTGTAAAGTTACGAGATTCGAAACGTTTTATGTATCCAGTTGTCTTTGTATTATTAACCGGTGCTACACGGTTGTTACGTGTTGTAACACCTACGTTTGTAACCAAAGAAACCTTTCCTTGCTTAGCCAACGCTTCTATCAATGCAGAGCTACCAGCTACACCAGACAAAGAACTGTTTCTTATTTGATCTGCGGTATACGCGCCTGCTACTTCTTGCCCATTTTCAAGATGCGTTGCACCAGTCATACCAGATACAGTATTAGACAAAACAGCTATATTCATAGAGCTTGCTTCTGTCGTTGCCAAATTATTTTTTGGATTTGCAACTATATCCAAACCGGACGCAGAATTAATAGCCGCCGCCAAGTTCAACCCAAATGCAGAATCATTTGATATAGAAACTTGTAAAACCTTCACATCGATAGTAACAAGCTGTGACAAGCGCTTATTTTGCTTGGCTATATATTCACCAACTCGCGAAAGCACGGACGGAGGCGCAGTTACAGTAATTGTTCCCAAACTGCGAGAAACTGTAAATTTCGCGTTATCAGCATCCCCTATTATAGCAGAAATAGACTTTTCTACTTCATCCCATTCTTTCAAAGTAGACTCTAAAGAAACCTGATTACCATCATCCGTTTCTATGGCAGTCTGATAAGAAACATCCGTACCTAATGCATACAAAGTAAATGTTTTTGTTTCAGTTTCATAGAAAACAATCGAAGACTTATCATAATACCACAACAAATCCAAATCTGTTGCTATTTGAGAAAGAAGCCCAGACAATCTTCCTGTATAAGCAATATTGATTGTTTTTTTCAATTTTTCTGAATTAACCTGACTATCAATCTTTACAGGGATACCTGTAATAGATGTTATATTATTAGCCAACACCTGCAAAGTTACAGGCTCATTCAACAAAATAGTTATGCCAGTATCTGATTCAAACTGCGAAGGCAAATTATTTCTATGTGCTAAAACCGTAGAAGATGCCCCCAACCACACTCCATCAGACATAGAAACAGTATCACCACTTGCAACTTTTGCGCGTGGATTTTTAGCCATTTCAAATGCATCATACGCATTTATAAAATCCTGATCAACAGAGGCAGCAACTTTAGCAGACTCTTCTTTTGCGCATCCAGTAACCATTGCGCTTACAATTCCGCACAAAAAGAAAAATTTTAACTTTTTTTTCATAATTTTCTCCTCTGACCCCGCACAAAATATTATTCTTCAGATGTAGTTATTACCAATACACGGTTACCCTTGTAAAATTTAGCATAAGGTATTGGTGTTGCTCTTGAAAAGTTTCTGACCAAAGCCGATGCAACGTCTACAAAACGCCCTTTAAAGACAGCACTTGCTTCTATAGGATATTCACGAGATGTAGCCCAAACCAAATCCCAACCTTCTTTATCACACCAACTTTGTAAAACTTCTCTTAACGTCTGACCATTTGCGACAACCCAAGAACGAACTTGATCTGTCAAAACTGGTGCTGGTTCCGCATCAGCTGAAATATCAACCTTTATTTCCGCATCAATACTTTCCCCATTAGCACTTTCGTTTATTTCAGCCATTTCCTCTTCTGTCATACCAACTCTTGCAGCAAAAGCTTCATAACCATCGGCATAATTTCCACAATTTTTACGACCACTACGAGAAACAGCTAAAACAGAGCCACCGTCATCTTCTAACATTTCCCTATGCAACAAAGGCATTTCCGACCCCCTATTGCATTCATCATCAAACCCAACAGGAATTTGCGTTCCATGCAACATATTTGCGCCACCTGACCAACCAGTAAAATCACCATCGGTCGCACCTATATTAAAATTATTTTCAACAACTAAATCTGTACCAATTTTTGAAACAATTCTTATATTGTCTTTTTGCGCAACCTGCCCCGCTGAACTTTCGTCACAAGAAACATCAACGTCTGCATCAGAACCAGCCAAAGGCCAAACAGGAATTTCTGTTGGCTGCATAACAGTTTCTTGAGCAACTTGTGAATTATCCGTCTGAACATATTCAGACTCATTCACATTTTTATCTTGAACATAAAAAACTTCTGACGTTACAACCTGAGGCAAATTTTCAGCAGCGAAACAATATCCCGCAGCCGTTGCAAACATTGCTACTATTAAAATTTTACGGAACATAAATCTTCCTTTCCTGATAATTCATACTATTTAATTATGTTTATTATATCAACTTGACCGAATCTGTGCAAGACTAAAACGCACTAAAAACACGGATAAAATGTAATACGGCAAGATAAAATCGCACGAATCGACAAAAAATGTTATACTGTTTGTGATTTTAACAGACTAACAGAGGCTTTATATGTATAACACTTTGATTTTAGTACTTATTGGATTAACGTTAATCACTTGCATTGGTATTTTGTATTTTTTAATAAACATAAACATCAGGGTAAAAGACGCTACTAAGACATTAAGCCATCAATATAACCTGATAGTAAAAATTCAATCGGTATTAAAAAACAAGTCAGCAACAAACGCAGTCGCAGAAAACGCAGAAATGATTTACCAAGATTTGTTACAAAATCTTATTCCGATAATGGCAGCTATTGACGTAATGCCTAGAAACACATCAGAACACCCTCTTTGGCGTGCTTTGGGCGGAATAATGGACGAATATGCAAAAAATCCTTTTGCGCTTGAAAAACTGCGCAGATGTATAAAACTTGACTCTGAAGTTGCACGTAGTATAGATAACTATATGAACCGCGCGGATAGTTTTTTACATCATTTAACGACAACAGATCCAGATGGAATACTATCTGCAACATTTACAGACGGGCTGTTAGGACAGTCTCTTACATTTTTTGCGCAAGCCAAACAACTTGCTTCGCAAAGCAGTGAATAAAACATGCAAAAGTTATCAGAAAATCTTATAAAAGAAATATCCACAAAAAGACAAGAACCAAACTGGTTATTAGATTGGCGACTGGATGCATTTAAAGCTTGGTCAAAAATGTCCGAACCCCATTGGGCAGAAATAAATTATTCACCGATTGATTACGATACATTAAATTATTATAACGAAGTCAAACCTGTTGATAATTCTGACCTAAAATCTACTTACGAAAAAATGGGTTTACCAGAAAGCGAACAAAAAGCACTTCTGGGCATGGCAACAGACACAGTAATTGATAGCAAATCAGTTCATACATCATATACGGCAGAACTAAACAAGCTTGGTATAATATTTCTGCCATTTTCGGACGCAGTTAAACAATATCCAGACTTAGTAAAAAAATATCTAGGAAGCGTTGTATCTGCAACAGATAACTTTTTTGCAGCATTGAACGCGGCGGTATTCTCGGATGGAACATTTGTATACATTCCACCGAAAACCAAATGCCCTATCGATTTGGCAAGTTATTTTAGAATAGAAACGGCAAAGATAGGACAATTTGAAAGAACATTGATAATTGCGGACACAGGCGCAGAATTAAGCTATATGGAAGGTTGCAGTGCACCAAGACGCCCCAACCACCAGTTACATAGTGGTGTTGTGGAAATAGTAGTAAAAGAAGATGCAATCGTAAAATATGCAACTGTACAAAACTGGTATGCTGGCGAAGCAAAAAAAGACCAAACGAATACAAGTGGCATATTAAATTTTGTAACCAAGCGTGGACGATGTGAAAAAAATGCACGATTAAATTGGACTCAGGTAGAAATAGGCTCTGCAATGACATGGAAATATCCATCTACTATCCTTGCAGGCGACAACTCTAAAAGTGACTTCTGTTCTTTAACAATAACACGTGGTATTCAACAGGCTGACACCGGTACAAAGATGATACATATAGGCAATGATACTGTATCAAACATAATATCTTATGGGGTTGCAACAGATAATTCGCGTCAAACATTTCGTAGTCTTGTAAGTTTTACCGGCCACAATGGTAAAAACGCATCTAAATGCGACACAAGAATTATAGGAAACAACGCAATTGCAAATACACTGCCGACAATAATACATACAAATTCTGATAATGCACAAAGCCACGAAGCAAGCACCGGTGCAATAGATAAAAATCAATTATTATATCTTATGCAATCTGGGATTACAGAAGATGAAGCAACGGCTCTTATAATAGGCGCCAGTGCAGCTCCTATTATATCAAGACTTCCTATGGAGTTCTTAGTAGAATCTAAACAATTAATACAAATGGCATTGTCCAATAAATAAAAACTAAGGTTTACAAACATGCTAGAAATAAAAAATTTGTCAGTATCCTTAAATGATAAACCACTTTTAACTGACATAAACATGACAGTATCAAAAGGGTCCAGACATTTATTATCTGGTCATAATGGTTCTGGTAAATCTACCCTTGTTGGTACAATTTCAGGCAACCCAGAATACGAAGTTAAATCAGGTAAAATAATTTTTGAAGGTCGTGACATCACTAATGAAAACTCTACGACTCGTGCTCTTCTAGGAATATTTTTAGGCGCACAAAACGTACCAGAAATACCAGGGTTAACTGTTTTAAGTTTTCTAAAACATTCTATTGCGGCGCACAAACACTTTGAAACTGGAAAAGAATTATCCATGGGGGAATTTTTAACCGAATTAGAAAGCGCACGTACAAAACTAGACATTCCCAAAGAATGGCTGAACAGAAGTATAAACGTTGGTTTTTCCGGCGGCGAACGCAAACGATTAATGTTGCTAAGATTGATTTTAACAAAACCAAAACTGGCAATATTAGATGAACCAGATTCTGGCGCGGATGCATCTGTACAAGAACAAATAGTAAAAACGATAAAGGAAATGTCAGAAACGACATTCTTATTCATCAGTCACCAACAAAAGTTTACAGACATGATAAGCCCAGATCACATAACAACTTTGTCTGCAGGGAAAGTTATGATAGAATAATAAGAAAAAATAAAAGGGATAAAATATGACAGAAAAAAAGTCACAAAGCATGTTATATTGGTTAGTAAAACAACCACTAAAATTCGCAATTATAAGTTTCTTGCTGATGGTTGTGATGGGTTTTGGATACGGAATAATCTCAACCATATTCTCAAACTCCGCCTCAACAAATCCTAACGGCGTATTAACACTACTTATGGCTTTAGCTTTTGCATTAAGCGCTTTATTACTTTGGAAAGGTATGTCAAAAGAAGACATTAATCAAAAAAACTTTGTTGCAATAAGTAACGCTCAGATATTTATCCTGTCTTTATTATTTATCTCATCAACAACACTTATCTTAATATATTCAAATAGTCTATTATTAAAACTGATGTGGCTAGAAGCAAATTCCAGCCTATCTTTGATAGCACTGGTCGCAGGTGTTGCTCTATTTTATCTGTATCTTTGCGGAATATTTTTATCAAACCTATATGTAAAATATCAGCGTTGCAAAACTATCGGAATAAAACCATGGAAAATAATATGTTCTATGCCATTAGGTTTCGGATTATTTTGGATTCCAGGATACATTCTTCCAGAAGAAACCAAGCAAAAAAATAAGATTAACACAAAAGCATCTTCTTGGTATGGAACTTTTACTAATTGGATTTTATCTCACCCTCTAAAAACTGTCATATCTTTTCTGATAATGGTCATATTATCTGGTTTCTTTATCGGATTTAATATGGTATTGGTAACGCTTGGTTTAAGTATAATATGTGGATTATGGATAAAAATTACTGGGGTAAAAAAATTCCAGTCCTCTATTAACGACACATATGCAAAATTTGCAATCGCACTTAACTTCATATTATTAATATGTTTGATATGTGCCAGCATATATCTGTCTGCACCAAGAATTACAAATGTACAATTTAATATAAGTGACGTACCCGTTACAACACCTGTAACAACAGAATAAAAAAACGCGCTATATGCACGATATCAAGGCATAGGAGACTTTTATGAATGGATTAATATTGTTTGCCGGTCTTATATTTTTCTTATGGATTGGTCGTTCTATTATCATACCATTACTGGTTGCAACTTTTTTATGGTATCTAATAAATGCAACAGCTGCATATTGTCGCTTAATATTACCTTTTAATTCAGAGACAGATAGAAAGTCCCGACCAATATTTTCCAAAACAATGGACTGGACATCAAACATAATAGCGATTGGAATAATGTTTGGCGTCATGTATTTATTTGTGACTCAAATTCAACCAATGTTCAGAGAATTACTTGTTGCCCTGCCCGCCATACAACATAAAATGATTATATTCGGGAATTACCTATCTGAGTCTCTTGGAATAAAATTTGACGCCAGCATGTTACCGAACATAGCAAACATAGCAACTAACATAGGTGCATCCGCTGCAAATCTTGTTACATCTGCAGGAATGATATTAGTTTATATATTATTCATGTTCATAGAACAAAGCACATTTAATAAAAAATTTGCTGCATTATTCCCTAACAAACGCCAATCCACAAAAATGCGTTATATAATCGATAGTATCGATGACAATATGAAAAAATATTTATTTATGAAAACATTACTATCAGGAATAACAGGCATCTTATCATTCTTCTGGCTAGAAATGATAGGCGTACAATTTGCTGGAATATGGGCATTTATAGTATTTATAACAAGCTATATACCAACAATTGGTGCAATTGTCGCATGCGCATTACCGATATTATATTCGTTGATAACTGCCCCTTCCCTTCACCAACCAATATTAACGGCAATCGGTTTAATCGCATTACAAATAATATTTGGAAATATTTTAGAGCCAAAGTTTACAGGAAAAACCTTAAATCTTTCAACGCTTGCTATATTAATAAACTTGGTATTTTGGGGAATGATTTGGGGCATTGCTGGAATGTTCTTCAGCGTACCACTATTGGTTGCGACATTTATAATAACAGCTCAATTTGATTCTACCCGTTGGATAGCAATTCTATTATCAGCAGACGGGAAAATACCAGACAAAAATGAAGAAGAATAAAAATAAAAAAACGGTGCTATATGCACCGTTTCTGCGTTTTTATTTACAGTCTATTAATAACAGCAATTGCATTTTCCAAAATAACTTTTGCAGACTCAGAGTCTAAATTCTTTTTTATATCAGAAACTCTAACCTTTCCCATATTTTCTTGAGCATAAAAACTTGTTAAATTTTCTTCTATAAAAGCAATAGGCAAATCGATGTATGTGCACGTTTCATTGGCACACAAGCGTACAAGCTTTGTTGTTTCTGATTCAGTTCCATCAGAATGCAAAGGCAAACCAAAAACAATTCCAACAACATTTTCTTTCTTTGCCGTTTCAGCGATTTGCTTTGCCATAGATAGCCCAGATTTATTTGCTGTCAAAACAGGTCTTACAAACACAAAATTTCTGGAATCGTCAGATACAGCAACTCCTGTTCTTTTTGCGCCCCAGTCAACGCCTAAAACGCGTCCCAACCGTGGAAAAGCCTTGAAATCTGGTAAAATCATTGTATAATTCCTTATGTTTTTATTTTAAATATAGAATAGGATTAGAAATGGCATTTAGCAAGCAGCAATTAAAAAAATTTGCCGATTTAATACGAATCGATATTTCTGAAGAAAAATTAGAAAAAATGAATATAGATTCTGTAATTGATTGGTTAGACAAACTACAAAAAATTGATACAACAGGAATTGAACCAATGTTAAATCCTGCTGAACATAAATTACCACGTCGTACGGACACAGTGACTGATGGAAACATTCGTGATTTAGTTTTAAAAAATGCACCTGACACAGCTGGTGTTTCACGTGGGTATTTTGCAGTACCAAAAGTTATGGATGAATAAATAAAAAAATAAATCAAAGTGAAAAAAATGATAGACCTAACTATTACAGAAGCTTTACAAAAATTAAAATCTGGAGAAATCAGTTCTGTTGAACTGACAAAAGCGTACCTAGACAGAATTGAAAAGTACGGCAAAGAATTAAATTGCTATATAACCGTCACACCAGAACGTGCAATGGCAGACGCAGCTGCATCTGACGCACGCTATGCATCAGGAACAGCCCTACCCTTGGACGGTATGCCAATCGGCATGAAAGACTTATTCGCAACACGTGGCATCAGAACAACTGCTGCGTCACGTATGTTAGAAAACTTTGTTCCAGAATATGAATCAACAGTATCGCAAAAGTTCATTGATGCCGGAACCGTTTTATTGGGAAAAACAAACCTTGATGAATTTGCGATGGGTACATTCAGCAAAACAAGTTACTTTGGCGCACCAGTAAATCCATGGCAATTAGAAAAAAGATTAACAGCCGGCGGTTCTTCTGGTGGTGCAACAAGTGCTATTGCATCAGGACTTGCCATTGGTGGAACAGGAACAGACACAGGTGGTTCGATTCGTTTTCCGTCCGCAATAACAGGTTTGGTTGGCATGAAACCAACTTACGGTTTATGCAGCAGATGGGGTTGCGTAGCATTCGCATCAAGTTTAGACACACCTGGTCCTATTGCTCGCACAGTTGATGACGCTGCTTTATTATTATCTACCATGGCGGGTCACGATCCAAAAGATTCAACTAGCAGCGACCAAGGATTTAATGTTCAAAATCCATTAGAACCTGTTTTAGGCAACGGGAAAAAGTTACGTGTTGGTGTAATAAAAGAATTTGCAGATGTAAAAATATCTGCCGATATGGAACGTTTATTTAAAGCACGCATTGCAGATTTAAAATCCGCAGGGGCCGAGATTGTAGAAGTTTCTATACCAAATATTTTGGATGCATTGGCAGCGTATTACATAATAGCCCCAGCAGAAGCATCATCAAACCTAGCCCGCTACGACGGCATGAGATATGGCTTACGCGTAGAAGGCGAAGATTTAATAGACACTTATAAAAAGACACGTGCAGCAGGTTTTGGTGAAGAAGTACAACGTCGTATGATTGTTGGTACAGCAGTATTATCCAGCGAATCGTACGAAGTATACTTTATGCAAGCGGCACGCGTACGTCGTATGATAGCAGACAGCTTTAACAAGGCATTTGAAAGTTGTGATTTAATATTATGCCCTTCAAGCGCTGGCACAGCTATGCCATTAGACTCAGATTTAAGTCCTCTTGAATATTATGCATTGGATTTATTTACGGTTGCGATGAACTTGGCTGGTGTTCCTGCATGCAGCGTACCATGTGGTCTGGCAGAAAACGGCCTGCCATTAGGTATGCAAGTTGTCGGGAAACGCTTTGACGACTTAAAAGTTCTGCAACTTGCAAAGCATATAGAAGAATTTGCAGGCATAGATAATCGTCCGACAAAAATAATGGGGAAATAAAAAATGGTGGCTAGAAGTGGAATCGAACCACTGACACAGGGATTTTCAGTC
>CASEZC010000015.1 GCA_949292385.1 uncultured Pseudomonadota bacterium | reverse complement strand
ACGAAAACACCGTTTGCTTCTTTCAAGGACGACTGCAACGCTGAAATCAAATCTGATTTTTCTTCGCGTCTCATATCTTTACCCTTACTTATAAGATTCTAGAAATATATTTCCTAAAATCCCCTGTTTTGTTAAACTTTCCATTCGGTGTTCCCACCGAGTGGGGCCTGTATTCTGCCCCAAAGAATCTTTTCTTTGTCTATGATGGAAATTAAGTCTTTGTTATAAGGCACCATCAGTCTCGGACAGAAATCTCGTTCGCGACCGAATAAAATTTATCCGGTCGCCTTTTATTATTTTACCTCTACCTTCAAGCCAGGACCCTGTGTTGTCGCAACGGACGCACCCAAGATATACTGACCTTTTACAGATGCAGGTTTTACTTTCTTTAACTGTTCAATCAATGCATTCGCATTTTCAACTAACTTTTCAGTTGCAAAAGACATTTTACCAATACCCGCATGGATGATACCCTTCTTTTCAGCGCGGTATTCAATCTGTCCTGCCTTTGCTGTTGCAACAGCTTCTGCAACGTTGTTAGTTACAGTACCTAATTTTGGATTTGGCATCAAACCCTTAGGCCCTAAAACACGTGCAATCTTTGACATTTTTGGCATCATATCTGGTGTCGCAATAACGCGATCAAAATTGATTTCACCAGCTGCAACTTTTTCAATCAAGTCTTCACCACCAACAACATCTGCACCAGCTTTCTTAGCTTCGTCTGCACTATTCATAGTAAATACTGCAACGCGAACTGTTTTACCAGTACCGTTTGGCAATGACAACATTCCACGAATGTTCTGATCTGCTTTAGTTACATCAACACCTAAACGAATTGCAATTTCTAAACTTTCGTCAAACTTCTTAGAGCAATATGGACGTAATGCTTCAATAGCTTCTGACAAAGAATATACTTTGTCTGTATCCAACTGAGCCCATGTTTTCTGTCTTTTTGTCAGTTTCATGTCTTATTCCTCCACCTTTACGCCCATAGAACGGCATTGACCTGCAACAATGTTCATAGCAGATTCAATGGTAGAGCAATTTAAGTCTGGCATCTTGTTTTCTGCAATTTCTTTAATCTGTGCTTTTGTTATTGTACCAACAAAATCACGACCCGGTTTATGTGAACCAATTTTCAGCTTTAATGCCTTTTTAATGTAATAAGATACAGGTGGCAACTTCATAATAAATTCAAAGCTGCGGTCTGTATAAACTGTGATTATGCAAGGAATTGGCATTCCTGGTTCTTTATCAGCAGTCTTATCGTTAAACTGTTTGCAGAATTCTGCGATGTTTACACCAGCAGCACCCAACGCAGGTCCAATAGGAGGCGCAGGATTTGCCTGTTTTGCAGGGACTACTAATTTAACAATCCCCTTCACTTCTTTTTTTGCCATTTATTCACTCCATTTTTTCGTTGTGTTTGTGGTTCGATATGGCTATCTACCACAATTTTCCTTTTATCAAAGGAATGTGATTTTACTGCATTTTTTTCAGAAAACCACAAAAAACTTTCTTAACGTACTACTTTTGCATTTCTGGCGTTAGACGATACATTAATCTTTTTTATCTTACTCGCAATCTTATAAGCCTCTACCCAACGCTGATAACGAGCAAGCTCTCCTTCGTCAAAAACAAAACTCTCTGTCTTATCAATCCCCTTATGCAAATTCAAATTTCCCATAATTAAACTCTTTCCACTTGTGTAAAATCCAACTCTACACTAGTTTCACGACCAAATACTAAAATAGTAACCGTCATTTTCTGTTTTAAATTATCAACTTCTGATACAACGCCATTAAAGCCAGCAAAAGGTCCATCTATTACGTGTACTTCTTGGCCTACTTCATACTCAATATCTTCAGTAACTACAGAACCTTCTTCTACCTGCTTTAATAAACGACGTGCTTCTTCTTCACTGACTGCAATTGGCTTATTCTTCGCACCCAAGAACATTACAACCTGAGGCATCAATTTTACCAACGAGAAAGTTTCGTTATTCATAACCATCTGAACAACTATATAGCCAGGAAAAAACTTCTTTTCAGATTTTACACGTTTTCCCGCCTTAACTTCCGTAACTTCGCGCGTAGGTACCAAAATTTCACCAAAATACGCATTCAAACGGCGCTTATCTATCTGTTCACGCAAACCACGAGCAACCTTGTCTTCGCAACCAGTATGAACATTAACAACAAACCATTGCATTTTTTCTTCCATATGAACTTCCTTTACACGTTTAGAAAATCCAACCAACAATAGCGTTTAATACACTGTCTGTTACAAAAAAGAACAGCGCCGCTAAACCAGAAAAGACCAGAATCATTATCGTTGCACGAACAACACTGTCGCGCGACGGCCAAACAATTTTAAACCATTCACTACGAACCGATTTTATATATTCTAGTACTTTCTTCATAAAACTTGCCTATTAATTTAGACCATACAAATCCCAGAATTCTGGCAGGGGCAGAAGGAATCGAACCCTCATCCGCGGTTTTGGAGACCGATATTCTACCGTTGAACTATGCCCCTATT
>CASEZC010000014.1 GCA_949292385.1 uncultured Pseudomonadota bacterium | reverse complement strand
GTTTTATCGCGGGGTAGAGCAGTCCGGTAGCTCGTCAGGCTCATAACCTGAAGGTCAGTGGTTCAAATCCATTCCCCGCAACCAGTTTAAAAAAACGCCCCTCACGGTGCGCTTTTTCTTTTAATTACCATATACAGTTGTATTTCTTATATTTAAAATCCATAACCAAGTCCATTTTGTATCAACACTTGTTATATTTTTTATTCCATTTTTTTCAGCTATCTTATTTGGATAACAATCGTCAGAAACTTGTAAACCTAAAAGATAAGAACAACTACCTGAAGCTGTTATAGTTCCTATATTTTTATCTGTGTGATTCCAAGCTTCTGAAAAATCGCTATACACACATCCAGACAACATAAGCAAAGAAAAAAACACAAAAATTCTTTTCATTCTTATACCACTTTATAACATTCTTATTACTCACAATCCGTACATTTTACAAATTCACGAACGTAGTCACCGTTTTTTAATACAAGTTTATTTTCATCTACACTTGCTATTTCATATTCTTCTGTAAAGTCTATTGTCTGATGGTTACCTATGCTTTTACCTGTTAATATCAATCTGCCGTCTTCTTCTTTCCATGTTTCATATTGCAGTGTCGCCATACCTATTGATGTTGCTTTGCCCCCCTGCCCTAAATCAAAACCTTGCTTTAATTCAGGCATATTTGGTACAGGTTCTACCCATTTACCTTCTATATTCAATTCTTCACTGCCACAAGCAGATAAAATCAATCCTAAAAAAATAAATAAAAACTTTTTCATTGTTTCTCCTTTTATTAACAATATTATTATACAATATATCATAGTTATGAAAGCGGTAAATTTATCTTTATCATTTGGCACAAATATTATTTATGAAAGTGCAGAATTTAACTTATTACCACGTGATAAGGTCGGTGTTGTTGGCGTTAATGGTGCAGGAAAAACAACTCTTTTCAAAATAATTTTAGGCAAAATTCAACCAGATACAGGATACATTAATACAAATAATGCTAATATCTCATACTTGCCACAACAAATCGAAATTACAGAACCAGACATCACTGTGTGGGATTTTTTGCTTTCCGGCAGACCGATTGCAGAATTAGAAAATAAATTAAAAAAACTTTATGAAGAAGTTGCAGATAATCCAGAAAATCAAGAAATAATGGATAAGATATCAGAAACTCAAGAAAAACTTGAGCACTATAATTTTTACCACGCCGAAGATGAATTACTGGAAATTATAGAAAACATGGATATAGATTCTGCAATGCTTGATATGCAATTAAAGAATTTATCTGGTGGGCAAAAATCAAAGGTAGCTTTTGCAAGATTATTATATTCAATGTCTGGAATATTGTTATTAGACGAACCGACAAATCATTTAGATATAAAAACGAAAGATTTTGTATGTGAATACCTAAAAAAATATAAAGGTATGGTTTTAATAATCAGCCATGACACAGAATTTCTAAATAAAATTGTAAATAAAATTTTATTTGTGGATAAAGTATCACACAAAATAAGTGTTTTTGATGGTAATTATAATGATTATAAAAATAAAGCAGCCCAGTTAAAACATCGCCGTGAAAAGCAAATAGAAACAGAAGAAAGACAAATAAAAAAATTAAGTGAATTTGTTGAAAAAGCGCGCAGCGCCAGTCCAACCAACCACAGCATAAAACGCGTCGGTCATACACGCGAAAAACAACTAGAAAAAATCTTAGAAAACCGAACTATTCGTGAACAAACATATAAAAAGATAAAAATGGATTTAACGCCTTTAACAGAGGGCTCGCGTCACCCTATATCTGTTGAAGATTTATGGTTTAGATATGAAGGTGCAAAATTATTATATAGAAAATTATCTTTTTATATAACCGGTGGTGAAAGATTTTTAATAGTCGGAGAAAACGGGGTTGGTAAATCTACACTATTAAAATTAATACTAGGTCAATTAACCCCTGAACGTGGTGAAATAAAAATAAACCCTAAAACAGATATTGCATATTATGCCCAAGAATTAGAGTTATTAGACAGTAATAAAACTGTTTTAGAAAACGTAGAGAACGAAGATTATACGGACCAGCAATTACGTACAATACTTGCGAACTTTTTATTTTTTGACATGGATGTATTTAAAAAAGTATCTGTATTATCACCTGGTGAAAAAGCACGTGTTGCTTTATGTAAAATGTTGCTGAAACGTGCAAATATGTTGATATTGGACGAACCAACAAATCATCTTGACCCAGAAACACAGATGATAATAGGCGATAATTTCAGAGATTATAAAGGTACGATAATTTTAGTCAGCCATAATCCTGAATTTGTAGAACAGATTGGTATAACCAGAATGTTAATACTTCCAAGCGGAAGAATAGAAGATTACTCGCACGAATTACTTGAATATTATTACGAAACAAACACAAAAGAATAAAATTATTCAAAACATTTTTTAAGATTTTGACCTGTGTCCATCTGGTCTATTCTTTTATTTCTTATTTCTTCGGCGGCTTTAATTTTCTGCTTTATTAAAATTAAATCAGGATGCGCCTGCAATTCAGCGTTTAATTCATCTATTGCGTATTCTATATCAGATTCATTTCTAACAAATATTGGCATTATTGAATCTGCGGCATTAAAAATAGAATCTTGCAGTTCTTTTTTATAATCATCTATTACAGAAAGATAAGTTCTTATATGTTCATCTTCGTGTGCAAGAACGGCATTATAAGAACAGGTATTTGGTTGATGTCTTATATCTATCTGTACTAAAAAATTACTATAACCTACATCTGCATAAACTGATTTAAGACTTACACAGAAACCGTCTTCTATATTAGTAATATCTGCAACTATTTCATAATTATCCGACATAGTTGCAATTACATTACCATGAAACAAATCCATTTCTTTTAACGGTTGAACGACTTCTTTTGTCCAACTTGGCGTTTCCAAGACAATTTTTGGTATTAATTTATACGGCAAACAATCGTCGGCCAAAGCAGGCAAAGATAAAAATAAAGGAAATAAGTAAAAAAGCTTTTTTACAACCATATTTTATATATTACCAGAACCTTGTTTCTTTAAATATTCAGCTACAAAATTATTACCAAATTGTTTATAAAGCTCTTCCGCCAACAATACTGAAGAACGCCCTGATTCAAACAAACGAAGCATATTACCAAGTCCGCCAAGTTCAGTATTTAAAATCACAGATTCACCATTAACTGGTCTTGATAACAATACCGCACGTTTTAGGTTAGGATATACCTTACCTTGAATGAAAGCCATTTCCAAAGGATTCAAATTCCAATGAGCATAATCGTTCAAATCTGCCGCAGGATTTCTAAAGAACAAAACAGTTTGCGCCTGCCCGCGAACAACGTCACCGATACCAAGTTTATCCAGAACATTTGCGCGTTGGAAAGCAACCATATAAGCTTGCCTATTTTTACGTCCTTCCTGTAATCCCACAATAAAGTTATCACGGAACATTTTATTTTCCAGCATAGGTGCTGTTTCATCAATCATGATTAAAGAAGGATTTCCACCAGAAACGGTAACACTATTAATTCTATGCAATATGTAAGAAATTACCGCAGGCGCCAAAACTTCATCTTGTAAAATTTCCGTAAAATCAAACGTTGTCAATCTTGAATCCAAATCAAGCGTATCGGCTGTTTCATTAAACATATCACCATATTGTAACGGGTCAACCCACTTTTTAAGTGCGGCTCTCATATTACCTGAAGACGAGAAACAACTTTCCCATAAATTTTTCAGCAATCTATCATTACTTTGTAAATAATCAAAGTTCACAGAAACTGCGCGTGCAATTTCATCTGCAGAATTTGCATCATTTTGTCCAGAAATCATAGCAAACCAACGACGTAAAAACGCACGATTAGCCGCACTATCCGGCATTTTCAAAGGATTCAAATGCGTCTGAAAATCAATTAAAGATTTCTCTTTTTCTTTACCTTGCATAGTTATGTACTTGCCACCAACAGACAAAGTAAATATTTCGGCCCCTTTATTTCTATCAAAGAAGAAAGCCTTTAATTTTTTATGGCGCAAAGACTGAGCTATCAAGAACGAGAACAAAGTAGTTTTACCGCCACCAGTTGGACCTATTGTCAAAGTATGTCCTACAGCTGCAGGTTTATCAGAAACGTGAAACTGGAATTGATAAGGAGTTCCCTGTGCAGTTGGAAATACAACAAGAGGTCCCTGTCCCCAATCACTATTTTTTACGCCCGTTGGTTGGCTGGACATAGGTATACTGATAGCAGCAGTTTTTGACAACATCTTAAAACTGCGTGGAAAAATATCAAAACCAGGTATTTGTGCAAACCAAGATACTTTTGCAGCAAATGTTTCTACTATTGGAGAAACACCGAAAGACGCCGCTATCTTTTTAAATTCATCAATATTTCTCTGCAAACTTTCTTGTGTTCCGCCAAATAATATAAATAAAGGATAATAGTTAATCAAACTTTGATTACCTGAAATATTTTCATCCATCGCAGATTGTGCAGCAGAAATTTGTTCTTCCGTAGAACCTTCTTTCTCTTCCGCAGTTGCACGTCTTTGACGCATAACCATTTCAACGTCAGCTGCCCCCATTATACCGAACGCATTCATACAAATCATTTCCGTCTGAATGGTAGATACGGTATTAAAAAATTCTTCATCCAAATAATCTGGCGAACTTTTAAAAGAAATTGTTGCCGCAAAAGATTGCTGACCACCACTGGTATATCTTACCAGACCATCATTTAAAAATTCTACATCATCTACTGTCACGACATCAGAAATTCTCTGGTCACATACAACAGGAGACGGTTTCGTAATAGGCGATAATATACGACCAAAAAACTTTGCCATATTATCTTTTGTATTATTACGTAACAAAGTAGGCTTATATGCAGCCAAAATAGATTCTATATAATTACTATATTGATTCAACTTTTCACGCGCATTAGAACCCGAAACAGATAAGACTATATAGTAAGAATTATTATAAATTCTAAGTCCCTGTTCATGCCATTTATCATAAATTTTTTGTAACACAGGTTGGTCAAATTCATAATCTGCAACTTCATCAACTGCATCACGGACCATATAAAAACGTAAAACGGCACTCTGATCACGAATTTGATTAAATAATTGAGCCCTTAATTCTAAAAATTTTTCTTTTGTCGCATCATCTTGCATACTTGTCTGTACACCGGCAACGCGATAAACTCTTATCAAACTGCCATCTGTCAAACTGATAGAATCATCATTATAAACAGTTTTAAAAGGCAAATAACTTGCATAATTAGCATAACCAAATTTAGGGAAAATTCTGCGTGTAAGCGCTGGCATATACATCATCAGAATGATGAACACAAAAATCACGGCCATAATTAGAATTATAGACGTTATTGGAAACCCACCACCTACAAAATATTCAAAAAAATCATTCATGTTACGCTGCTAATCTCCCCGGGATTTTTTTCTTTAAAAGTTGTATTTTAGCGGAAATTATCTGTCCTAATTGAGGCTCTTTTTTTGAAAAGAACGCCAAAATCATATGAACAACGCATACCGAAACCAAAAAATACAGCGGATAAGACGGGCTGTCTGCGCCATATAAAGTTAAACCTATTATAAAAATAATAATAAATATTATAAATTGAACGGCAAAATTGATTACAGCAAGGGAATAAGGCACGTAGAATATACGCGCAGGGTTAGCCAAAGCTTTTAGTACTTGTTGTTTCATGATATATCTAGGAAATCTCCCTCTTGTTTAAATTATAACAATTTCAACAGTTTTCAACAAGCACAAAAAGCAAATAAGTTTTTTTGTTAAAAGCGTTAAAAAAGCCATTACTTATCAACTGTTAATTAAACATGGTATTTTATTAACAAATTTTATAAACCCCTTAAAAAACAAGGAAAAAAATGTTGAAAACTTGTTAATAAATAATTAAAAACGGTTTTCAACAAAACTAACAGGCCCAATAAAAACAACAAAAATATTAATAAGTATTTGATTTTTTATAAAAAGCGTTTATAATGAGCTCGCAATAAAGGATTCAGATATGAAATTTTTAAGTTCATTAAAAGCTTGGAAGAAACGCGGTAACGTAAAACAAATTCGTCGCGGTAAGCAAGTTATTTTAATTGACCCAGCTAATCCTAAATTAAAGGCAAAGCAGGGCTTTAAAAAGAAATAATATAGTTTCAGCCCCTTGTCAAAGGGGTTTTTTTATATAAAAATTACGAGATTTCCATGGGTATTAATAATATTATTATCACTAATAGATAAAGATATATCTAAATATAAGTCTGAAAAAAATCCCCAGTATGAAACGATATACAGAATTAGTTCTGAAGAAGTTTCCAGTATGGATAAAAGTTTTATTAGCGGCTGGTGGCGATATAAAACAAAGTCGCGGAATAAAGTTATCTGAAAGAATTAAAAAATATATAAAAGACATAGAAGAAAACGCGACGGAAGAAGATTGGTTAAGATGTATGAAAAAGATATCTTACATTTCTGCGCGTAAGAATTAAAACGTAAGTCGTTTTCGCAGTCGTTGGTTGGCTTATTATAAAGACAGAATTTCTCGTTTTGATAAAGAAGTTGAAAAGTTGCAGAAAAATATGAGTTCTGAAAAGTTCAAGACTGGTAAGGAAAAGTTAATATCGAATTCAAATAAAGAAGCAATTATTCAAGACGTTAAAACAAATTCATATCGTTAATGAAAGCTTCTTTCATAGCTTCTATTGATTCCTGACCTGAAAGTCCCGCTTGTCTTAAATATTCAATTTGTGCGTCAGTTGGTTTAAACATAGCAGCACTGTGGTCTGCAGTATTTGGTACTGCAGAAATTCTTTGCGCTGGCATAAATTCAATTCTTGCGTTTTTATCAGCCAACGCAGAAAAACTTACGTCTGAATTTATATTATCACAGTTTTTATTAATTATTGCTGTACCGGATAATTTTGACTTACTGTCTTTTCCAGCTAATAGTTTTGTTTTTATAAGTATCGTTGTATCAGCATCATCATGCTGGGCAATAAAATTGCAATTTAATTCGTTGTTATTTTCTAATAATATATGCCCACGAAATTCAGAATTTTTACCGGCGTTTTTGATAAAAATGTTAAAAAAAGCCGGCTTTTCATTTTTTATTTTTGCGGTTAAAAATACCTTTTGATTTTCTACATTTATATTTACATTCAAGTTATTTTCATCGCAAATATTACCTACGTATATTATGTGAATAGGTAAATCATATTTTTCGTTAATATCTGTATTTTTAATGGTTGATAAGTCTTTTTGAAAAACTCCATCACAAAAAACGACAGTTTCTGCCGGAAAGGTTTTTATATTGAAATTTTCCCACATGTATGACATATTACGTTACATTATAAAGGAAATAAAAATGGGATTCAATTGCGGAATTGTCGGATTACCAAATGTTGGTAAATCTACATTATTTAATGCGTTAACACAAAGTGCTGCGGCCGATGCACAGAATTATCCTTTCTGTACAATAGAACCTAATACAGGGCGCGTTGTGGTACCTGATGCGACGCTTCATAAATTAGCAGAGGTTGCAAATTCTCAGAAAATAATTCCTACTCAGTTAGAGATAGTTGATATAGCTGGTTTAGTAAAAGGTGCATCCAGTGGCGAAGGTCTTGGCAATAAATTTTTAGGTAATATTTTATCAACGGACGCGATAATTCACGTTGTAAGATGTTTTGAAAACGACGATATAGTGCATGTAAACGGGCACATAGACCCATTATCTGACATAGACACAATTGAGACAGAATTAATGCTGGCTGATTTAGAAAGCATTGATAAACAGATGAAGAATCTTGAAAAGAAGGCGCATGGTTTAGACAAGACAGCAATAAAATTGCTTGCCGATGCAAAAGTTATTCGTGATGGTCTTGCATCAGGTACACCTGCAAGAATGCAAGAAGTAGACAGCGCGCCATTTAATTTATTAACCGCAAAACCTGTTATATATGTATGTAACGTAGAAGAATCTGCGGCTGCAAGCGGCAATAAATATTCTGATTTAGTTGTTGAAAAGTTCGGGAAAACGGCACCTGTTCTTGTTATTTCATCAAAGATAGAGATGGAAATATCTCAAATTGTTGATTTGGAAGAAAGAAAAATGTTTCTTGATGATTTAGGTTTAAAAGAATCAGGCTTAGATAAAGTTATAAGAACTGGTTATGATACCCTAGGTTTGCAAACTTATTATACAATTGGTCCTAAAGAGGCGCATGCATGGACTATAACGAAAGGTATGACAGCACCGCAGGCGGCAGGAAAAATACATACTGATTTTGAAAAGGGCTTTATACGTGCAGAAATAATTTCACCAGAAGATTTTATTGCTCTTGGTGGGGAAGTTGCAGTAAAAGAAGCTGGAAAAATGCGTCTCGTCGGGAAAGAATATGTAATGCAAGAAGGTGATATTTGCCACTTCTTATTTAATAATTGACATGAAAAGAAATTATTTATATAATAACGACGTGTCATAACAATAAACGAGGCGTACATAAAAGGAATTTTTGGGAACGCCTACAATTTAGAGAAATCTAAAAGAGGTTATGCTCCGTTTTTTACCCGTTTATTCGGGTGTTTTTTTTACATAGAAATCAATGTTTCCAGTTTTTCTTTTGCGCGATTTATTTCTTGCTCATTAGCACTTATTTGTTCTTGTACATTTTCACCAGACAACAATTTTGCTGTAAGTTCTTTCTTTTCTATATGCAGCTTTTCTAGGTATTTTTGAAGTTTTAAAGAAATTATATATTTTTCAGCGGCCTTTTCATCAATGTTCATTTCAACGACGTCGGCATCTAAATTTATATTAAGACTTGCTAAAAATTCTGCATAACGTTCAGCAATTTCTGGAAATCTGTCTGTGATAAATACAAGAGTTTTTTGAGTAATAGTATCTATTTCAGGCAGTTTAATATTTATATTTTTTTGTTCAGATTTTTTCCATTTATGCCAAGAATTATATTTTCTAGAATTAAATTCTTTTTCGTATTCTGCGCGCAAAGAGGTATCTGTAATTTTATCAGTTTTTTGTTTTAAGAATTTTTCTGCTTGTACTCTTCCACCTGGCGTAGAAACTAAAAAGCTTTTGTTTGTAAGGTCCCATAAAAAATCAACCAAAGATATAGAATCATTAATTATTTTGCGCATAGCATCCGAACCAGATTTTTTTAATATTTCATCTGGGTCTTTACCACCTGTAACGAAAGCAAATCGTACATCAGAATTATCACGCAAGAAAGGCATTACAATGTCGCATGCTCTTCCAGCTGCTTTCTGCCCTGCCCCGTCACCGTCAAAGCAAAAAACGATATTTCTATTAGACTTACAAAGAATAGCAATATGGTCTTCTGTCAGTGCTGTACCAAGAGGTGCAACTGTTTCAGGAAAACCGTTTGATTGCATTTGAATTGCATCAATTTGTCCTTCAACAATAATGCTTCTATTTGCACGATGAATTGCATCACGAGCAAAATTCAATCCAAAAATAGTTTTTCTTTTATGGAACAATTCTGTATCAGAAGTATTTATGTATTTAGGTTCAGAACCGTCCATACTACGTCCAGAAAAAGCAACGACTTGCCCATTTGCATTAAAAATAGGAAACATTAATTTATCGCGGAAAAAGTCATACATACCATATTCGCCACGTCTGCATAACCCAGTTGCCATCAATTTATCTTGTCTAACATTTACAAATTTATTCGCAATTAGATTATTTTTTGGGGCATATCCAAGTCTATATTTTTTTATCATTTCATCAGAAAAACCGCGCCCACGAATATATTTAAGAGCCTCTTGTCCTTCTGCTTCGAATAATTTTTCCTGATAAATTTTTGCGGCCGCTTCAACTATTTGAAAATAAGTTTCTTCACGTTTAACCTGTTCTGCGGATTTAGGTTTATACTCAGGCATTTTTATTCCTGCCTGATTTGCCAGTTCTTTAATAGCTTCTACAAAATCCATGTTATTAGATTTCATAGTAAAAGAAATTATATCACCATGTTCTCCGCAACCGAAACAGTGATAAAACCCTTTTTCTTCATTTACGCAAAAGCTTGGCGTTTTTTCATTATGGAAAGGGCAACATCCCCAATAATTTTGACCTTTTTTTACAAGCGGAACTCGGCGTCCTACTACATCAACAATAGATAAACGTGTACGAAGTTCATCTGTAAAATTGCGGTCATACCCTGCCATTATTTTTTATTCGTTTTTTTGTTGTTTATTAATTCAATTGCTTTTTCTAAATCCGGTTGTTCTTTTACAGAAACATTAACTTTGTTAGAAGATATATATGCACCATATCTTCCCGTTGGATAAAAGTAAATCATTTTATCTGTTTCAGGGTTTTTTCCTAGTTCAATAGGTTCTGCTTTTTTATTACCTGCAGATAAAAGTTCTTTTGCAATTTCTAGCGTTATCGTTTCCGCATTATATTTTTTTGCGGCTACATTTTTTGCCCCGTCTGTGACATAAGGACCAAATCGCCCGACGCGGAAAGAAATTCCTTCACCTAACTCAATTGAATTAGATTTTGTTTTATCACTTTCTTTATTTTCTTCCTTTTCATCTGGCGAGAAATCAGAATCTTCTAATTTCTTTGTATAATTACACTTAGGATAATTTACGCATCCTATAAAAGGTCCATACTTTGATAATTTAATACCAAGTTCCCCACCACACTTTGGACATTTATCGTTGCCATCTGCAAACAAATGAGAATGCATGATTTCATTTATAGCATCTATAATTTCAGCCGTTTTTATGTCTTTTGCTCCGTCAATCATACTTTTTGTAGGAGTCCAGAAATCACGTAAAGCATCCAACTTTTTTTGTTTACCATTTGAAACGTCGTCCAAAGTATCTTCTGTTTTTGCGGTAAAGTTAACATCGACTAAATCTTTAAAGTACTTAGATAAATAAGATGCAATTACCCACCCACCTGCTGTAGGATGGAATCTGCGTTGTTTATCTTGTTCTACATATTTTCTATCTACGATAGTGGACATAATTGTAGCATAAGTAGATGGTCGACCTATTCCAAGTTCTTCAAGTTTTTTTACCAGTGATGCTTCTGTATATCTTGCTGGTGGCTGTGTGAAGTGCTGTTGTGGGTCAAGTTTAGTGATAGATATTTCATCACCTACAGACAAAGGAGGTAATTTAGATTCATTATTTTCTTCTGCATCATCTTTATCTTCTGTATAAACGCGCATAAATCCGTCAAAAGTTCTTGTTGTTCCGACGGCATGAAAGACTGCGCATTTATTTTCCGTTTCCATATCTGCAGCAACGCTATCAAATTCAGCGTTTGTCATTTGACAAGCAACAGTTCTTTTCCAAATTAATTCATATAATTTTGCTTCGTCCCCAGATAATTTATGCTGGTTTGTATCAAAGTGAGTTGGTCGAATAGCTTCGTGAGCTTCTTGTGCATTTTTAGATTTTGTAACATATACGTTTGGTGTCTTAGGAACAAATTTTTCACCGTATGTATTTAGAATATAATTTCTTATTTCATTTACAGCATCTGCGGATAAATTTGTTGCATCAGTACGCATATAAGTAATCATACCTTGTTCGTACAACTTTTGTGCTGTTGCCATAGTTCTTTTTGAAGAAAAATATAATTTTCTTGATGCTTCCTGTTGTAAGGTACTTGTTGTAAAAGGTGCTGCTGCACGTCGTGTAGATTTCTTTTTATCCAGCGCAATAACTTTTGCTTGTACGACAGGATTACCTATTCCTGATAAAATTTCATCAATTTGAGATTTATTTTCAATTGTCATTTTCTCAATTTTCTTTGCGTTAAATTGAGAAAGCATTGCAGAAAAATCGAAATCATTTTTATTACATGTTGCAGCCAAAGACCAATATTCAACAGGTTTAAAGGCTTCTATTTCTCGTTCTCTATCTACAACCAATTTAACTGCGACAGATTGTACGCGTCCTGCAGACTTTCCAAGATTTCTACGCCACAGCAATGGAGATATACCAAAACCAATCAAATAATCCAATGCACGACGAACAAGATAAGCATCAACTAAATCTTTGTCTATTTCACGCGGATTAGCGATAGCCTCTTGAACAGCTTTTTTCGTAATTTCATGAAACGCGACTCGGTAAACCTTTTTACCATCTAAAACTTTTTTTGCTTTTAAAATATCAAGTATGTGCCATGCAATGGCTTCCCCTTCTCTATCCGGGTCGGATGCAAGGTAAACGGCATCAGCTTTTTTTAATTCATCTGTAATAAGTTTTAATTGTTTTTCCTTTCCCGGCATTATTTGCCAGCGCATAGCAAAATCTTTATCAGGATCTACGCTGCCGTTTTCAGGAACTAAATCACGTACATGACCGATGGAAGCTATTACGCGCCAACCAGCACCCAGATATTTTTCAATAGTTTTTGCTTTTGATGGAGATTCAACGATAAGCAAATTCATTTTTTAGCTTCCTTTTGCAGATAATTGTTGGTCTTTATGAATATGAGCGTTCTGACAAAGTCCGAAACCGAACATCAGTGATAACAAGCTGCTGCCACCAAAAGACATCAAAGGTAACGGCACACCTACGGTTGGCATCAGACCCAAAACCATAGAGATATTTATAAAATAATAAATGAAAAAGTTCAACATAAAACCAAAGCATACTAATTGTCCAAATCTATTTCTGCACGTTTTAGCGCACCAGAACAGTACGATGATTATAACCGTATAAAGCATTAATAAAGAAAACGCGCCCAAGAAACCAAATTCTTCACCAAGCATAGTGAATATAAAGTCAGTTTGTTTTTCCGGCAGAAAAGATTGTTGAGATTGAGTTCCTGCCATATATCCTTTACCCAGCATTCCACCACTACCAAAAGCTATTTTAGCCTGATTAATTTGATAACCTGCTCCTTGTGCGTCATGGTCTGGATTTATGAAAGTAATAATTCTATCACGTTGATAATCATGCAACCCGCCATACCACATCAGTGGTGCTGATAACAGACCTAAAATTATTGCTATGATGAACCACTTTTTTTGTGCGCCGACTATATAAAACATTCCGACAGTAATCATTCCCAAAGATAAAGCGGTACCTAAATCTGGTTGCAACACGATAAGTAAAAAAGGTACCAGTAACATAGCAGCAGGTACTGTATAATTTTTTATTTGTGATAATTCTACGGAATTCATCCAAGCAAAATATCTAGCCAGTGCCAGAACAAGAGCAATTTTTATAAGTTCTGAAGGTTGAACATGAAAGAATCCAAGGTTTAACCATCGCTGTGCTCCCATACCAGTATGGCCTACGAATGTTACAAGTATTATCATTATAAGGGCGATAGCATAAATTACATAAGCAGACTTAATCCAAGTTTTTATATTTATAAAAGCAGCAAAAAAGAAAACTCCAAATCCAAGGGCTATTTTCACCATCTGAGATATAGCGAACGGATACCAAGAACCACCGCCTGCTGAATAAAGTACTACTATTGAAATGGCTAAAACCAAGCACATAGGAATAAATAACGCCCAAGAAAAACGGCTAAGTTTTTCTGAAAAATTCATCATATTCGCATTAGAAACGCGCGTTTGTCTGGTCATTATTTATCCTTTTTCAACAACTCTTTCATCGTTGCTGCAACGGTTCTTGCCGCTAATCCACTGCCACCAGAGTGCTCTGTAATTACGCAAACTGCGTATTTAGGTTTATTAGTAGGTGCATAACCAACAAACAAACCATGGTTTCGCATATTCCATTTAAGTTGTTCATTTGTTAATACGCCACTAAGACGTTCTTCACGTGAAATGCTGCGAACCTGAGAAGTACCAGTTTTACCGCCCATTTTTGCCCCGTTAACATTTATGGCACTTCCTGCTGCGGTACCACCCTTTTTAGTTACTTGTTCAAGGCCATTTAGGACAGCTTTTATATTTTTTTCTTGTAAGTCAAGATTTGCAAACTGTGGTTTTTCATCTGTTATTATTAAACGAGGCATAACAACTTTATTAGATGCAGTTCGTGCCATCATTACAGCCAGTTGCAGACAATTCGTTAATGTAAAACCTTGTCCGATGCCTGATATAATTGTGTCACCGTGCATCCACCTGTAACCAATTTGTTTTTCTTTCCAATATCTATCAGGTATAACGCCGGCCATTTCACGGGATAATATTCCGTCCATATATTTTTGCGTGAACCCTAATTTTATAGCCATTTCTTTTATAGAATCTATACCTATACGTAAAGCCAGTTGATAAAAATATATGTCACAAGAATGCTTTAATGCACCGGCTAAATCAACCCAACCATGACCTTTGGCTTCCCAGCAGTGGTATCTTCTATCACCGTAATCCCAATGACCTGGACAGAATATTTTTTCATTGGGTGTAATTGCACCAGCTTCCAAGGCAGCTAATGCGACTACTATTTTAAAAGTAGATCCTGGTGGATATAAACCTTCGATTGTTTTGTTCATAAAAGGTTTCATATGGTCGTCTCGCAAAGAAGATAAATATTCTTCACCGTCATCTGCACCGAACATATTTGGATCAAAACTAGGTGCAGAAACCATTGCTAATATATCACCTGTCTCAATGTCTAATGCAACACCGCAGCCGGAACGATGCATCATCAACGCATCATACATTATTCTTTGTACTTTATCATTTATCGTTGTGTTAAGGTCTTGTCCGATAATTGACGGCTTAAACTGAGATTTATCTTCGCCTGTTATTCTTCCCGTTGCGTTAGTTATCATCACAGTTTGTCCAGGTGTACCGGCCAGTACATCGTTAAATCTTTTTTCCAGTCCTGTAATACCTGTTGTAAAGAACGGAGCGTTAGGTACAGTTTCGTTTGGAGAACCTACATAACCGAATATCTGCGCGCCGGCAGGCCCAAGTTCATAAGACCTTGAAAAACCGCTGCGAACATGAAGTCCTGGTAAATTTTTTGCCTGTAATTTTGCCAGCTCATTCCAGTCTGTATTTTCACTTATCAACACGGGTTGAAAACGAGGTTGTTTTTTTATTTTTGCATATATTTTATCAACGCGCTTCTTTTTTAATTTTAACTCTGTTGCTATTGTTGAAATCAGCTCGTCAATATTATTTGTTTCTTCTGGAATAATATATATTCTGTATATAGATGTGTCACGAGAAATAGGCTTTCCATCAGAAGACATTATTTTACCACGTTCCGGCATATTTATTTGTATTCTGAAAGAATTATTTTCGCTTTTTTTGTTATATTCTTGATAGTTAAAAAGTTGCATTTGTAACATGCGTAAAATCAGTGCAGATGTTAATACTGCCCCAGCCGTTAAAAATAATGCGCTTCTTCTATCAAAAAGGCGTGCAACTTCTTTATCTATCATCGCAAACACCTTTTATTAAAGCAGTTATTGGTATATATAAAGTTGACACCCATGCAAAAAGCCAGCCTGCACGTAACAAATTTTGTACATTAAAGTGTGTTAAAGAAAGTATTAATATAGAAACGCCAAAGAAAATCATAAATACGTCTAAAGCATTTTTATCTAATCTTGAAAGGTCTACGAAGTTTTGAAAACCGTTTATTGCATAAAAAATGCAATATATTGCTGTCCAAAAAATTAAAGAATCAAATCTGTAATCTATAAGAAAGCAAAATAAGACAGCAAAAGGTGCAAACCAAGGTACAGGCTTTACGAAAGACGAATAAAAAATAGGTATTATTGCAAGTATTCCGGCTGGGTTCCAAAATGCGACAGACAAGCGCCATAAAGCTATTACGGCAATAAAAGGAAAAGCAGCACGAAAAAATTTTAAAATGTTATATTTCATTTATATTCGTCTTGCGTATCGAACTGTAATATTATTACGCGTGAAATCTTTTTTGGGCTGGTAACATTTACTTCTTTTTCATTTTCCATGTCGCCAACATATATACCATTTGGCAACACCCCACTTATATTACTTGTTACCAATTTTACTCCGCGTGACGGCTGAAATTCTGGGTCACTAAAGAATCCCATTGTAGGAAGACTGGAACCATTACCTTGCATAAACCCGTAAACTTCTGAACCAGCAATTCTGACAGGTATATTTGAATTAGAATCAGTCAGCGCACGAACGCGCGAAAACCCAGGTGCTACATCAGTTACAATTCCTACCAATATGCCGTCTGTTGACGTAACAGCCATGCCTTTTTCTATTCCTTGTTTTATACCTTTATTAACAAAGAACGTACTGTGATGAAGTGCGGAATCATCATGAATTATATCTGCAATAACTGTGTTTCTTGGTTGTGATTGAACTACATCCAATTCATGAGCCAGTTTTTGATTTTCAAGTATAGCTATTTCGCATTCATTTTTATTTTTCAAAGCTTCATCTAAACGTACACGTAATTCCTCGTTTTCTGTTCGTAGGTTAGATAATTCGCGAATGTTTTGCGCAGTTTCTCCGATTATACGAACAGGCCATGTTATTACGTCCCCAACCCAGCTTGCAACAGGTAAAACGATATGAGCCAGTCCATTCATTAATTTATAATCTGGTTTAGCAATCATTATATAAATGAAAAGCACCGGCAATACTGCGGTTGCAGTTGCAGATTTAATGATAGAATATAATTTAGAAGATGTTTTATTCTGGGTCATCGGGCATTAGTTTATACGCTAAAAAGATAACATTCAATAAAAACTTGATTTTTCGTTTAAATATGCCAAAATTGGAGACGTGTTAAATGACCGAAATGGCAAAGGCATTGCCATCAGGTAGTAAAAAAGAGGTAAAAAATGCCAAAATTAAAAACGAAGTCGTACTTGAAAAAGCGCGCATCTATGACTGCAACAGGAAAAATCCGTGTTGCCAGAAACGCCCACAAGAAACTGTTACGCCACAAATCTAAGCGTGCAAATAACGCTGGTTCAAAGCCACAGTATCTGAATGATAACATGGTTGGTCAGGCAAAAATCTTGGCCCCATATGGATTGAAATAATAAGGGGGTAGATTATGGCAAGAGTTAAACGCGGAACAACCGTAAAGCAGAAACATAATAAGATATTGGCCCGTGCGAAAGGTTACTTGGGTCGTCACAGCACTACATATCGTGCAGCACGTGAAAAAACTGAAAAAGCAGGACAGTACGCATACCGTGATCGTCGCGTTAAAAAACGTGAATTCCGTGGTTTGTGGATTGTTCGTATCAATGCAGCCGTACGTAGCAATGGTATGACATACAGTCAGTTTATGAATGGTTTGAAAAAAGCTGGTATTGCTTTGGATCGCAAAGTTTTGGCGGAAATGGCATATGCTGGTGATGAAAACTTCACAAAATTGATTGATACTGCAAAACGATTTATCTCTGCTGATGCTAAATAAGCCTTGGCGGCAGGTGATTTATTTTGTATTATAAAGCCGTTATTTAACGGCTTTTTTTGTTTTAAGGTAGGAACATATGCAAGAACAGATAAAAAATATTCAGACGCTGGAAGAATTACAAGCTTTGTATACAGCGACTTTCGGTAAAAACGGTACTATGACAGTGCGCTTGAAAGAAATGAAGAATCTTGATAACGATGCGCGTGCGGAATTAAATAAAGAAAATGTTTCTTTGCGTGAGTTATTTAAAACGCGTCAATCTGAATTAGAAAATGCGGCTTTGATGGCTGGTTTGCAAAAGCAAAAGCTGGATGTCTCTTTAAATCCACAACCTGAAAATGTTGGAACATTACATCCTTTGACACATGCTTTGTCAGATGTTTCAACTATATTAGAATCATTTGGTTATGAAATGTGGATTGGACCAGAAATTGAAGATGACTGGCATAATTTTACTGCGTTAAACACTCCTATGCATCACCCTGCCCGTGATATGCAAGATACATTCTTTTTACCAAATGGTAATGTAATGCGTACGCAGACATCTGCGATACAGATAAGAAGTATGGAAAAAACGGGTGCCCCGATAAAAATGTTTGGTATTGGCGCGACTTATCGTAAAGAAATGGATGCAACTCACAGTCCGATGTTTCATCAGATAGAAGGTCTGTATATAGATAAAGATGTTACCATGTCTGACTTGATTGGTGATGTTCAAGAATTTTTAAAAAGGTTCTTTGAAATGGATGATGTTCAGTTGCGTATTCGTCCATCATACTTTCCTTTTACGGAACCAAGTATAGAAATAGATATGAAATGGCATGGTGATAGATGGCTGGAATTGATGGGTGCAGGTATGGTACATCCTGACGTATTACGTAATTGTGGTATTGACCCGAATGAATACCAAGGTTTTGCATTTGGTTTTGGTTGGGACAGACTTGCCATGTTAAAATATGGTTTAAATGATATACGTAAATTTTATGACGGTGACGTTCGTTGGTTACAAAGTGCTGGGTTCTAAATATAACGAGGCGAAAAATGAAGTGGACTTATGATTGGTTAAAAGATTATTTAAAAACAGATGTAAACGCGTCTGAAGTATCTGATACTTTGACGCGTACTGGTTTAGAAGTAGAAGAAGTAATAGAACCAGTATCACCTGTCGCAGCAAAAATAGTAGAATGTACAGCGCACGAAAATAGTGACCATTTACACGTATTAAAAGTAGACGATGGCAGTGGCACTTTGCGTCAAGTTGTGTGCGGTGCACCGAATGCACGAATTGGCATAATTTCTGCGCTGGCGCGTCCTGGTTGCGTGATAGAAGGTCATGAAATTCAAAGCGGTAAATTACGTGGTGTATTATCAGATGGTATGATGTGCAGCGGACGTGAACTTGGAATAAGTGAAGACCACAGTGGTATAATAGAATTACCGGAAAATACTAAATTGGGGTCGCCTGTATTGAATGCGGAAATTGTTTTTGATGCAGGGATTACTCCTAATCGTCCAGATTATTTGTCTGTTCGTGGCATAGCACGTGATTTGGCCGCGTGTGGTTTAGGTGAATACATAGCACCAAAGAACGATTGTTTGGAATCTGTGCCGGGTGAAAGAAAAGTTCACATAGAAACAGAGAAATGTCCTGTATATCAGTTTTGTGAAATTCATGGTATTTCTATTGCTCCAAGTTCAAATAAAATAAAATCACGTCTTGCAGCGATTGGAATAAATCCGAAAAATGCACCGATAGATGCGACGAACTATGTTTGTTATGACATGGGGCAGCCAATGCACTGCTTTGACGCAGACGAAATAGACGGGGATATTACAGTTCGTCTTGCTAAAAATGGCGAAAGATTTACAGACTTATTCGGTAAAGAACATGATTTAATAGACACAGACATTGTTATTACTGATAAGAAAGGTATTCTCGCGCTTGCTGGTGTTGTCGGTGGCGCGCGCGGCATGACAACGGATACTACGAAAAACGTAATTTTAGAAAGTGCTTATTTCGATCCTGTATCTGTTCGTAAGACTTCAAAACGCTTGGGCATATCAACAGATGCATCTTATAGATATGAACGTGGTATAGATCCGACGATTACGGGTACCGCATTAAAAGAAACTGCTGACATAATAATGGAAGCTTGTGGCGGCAGTATTATTTGCACGGGTATCGACGGTAAAATACCTGAAGAAACGCGAGCAATAAAATATAGTCCAGATTTATTTAAGAAAAAAACAGGTATAGATTTAGAAGCTTCATATCAGAAAAAAATCTTGGAAAACTTAAGTTTTAAAGTAACCGAAGAAAAAGATGTTTGGACTGTTATACCGACACCTGCCCGTGTGGATGTTGTTATTCCTGAAAATATAGTTTCTGAAATAATACGTATATATGGCTATGATAACATAGCAAAGATTGCTGCACATAGAGTTTCTAATGCAACGGTTCATAAAGATTATTATTTCAGTATTAAAAAAGAGATATTATCACGTGGTTTAAATGAAGCAAAATCTTTTGGTTTTGGTAATTCAAAAACAGAAGAAATGTTATCGGATAAACCTGTCATTAAAGTTGCTAATCCTATTGTAAATAATATGGATACGGCAAGAAATAATTTGCTGGGTTCATTATTAGAATTTGTTGCTGAAAATGAAAAACGTGGTTTTTCTGATTTAAACATATTTGAATTAGGAACTGTGTTTGATGGGGATATGCCTGGGCAACAGCATACTCAAATATGTATTGTACGCAGTGGAAACACTTCTCCAAAACATTGGCAGCACAGAAACAGACCAACGGATATATATGATGTAAAAGCTGATTTAATTGCATTAATGCATGGTCAGAATTTTACTGTATGTGCTGAAAATGCGCCACGTTGGGCACATCCATTCAGATATGGAAAAATTATGCAGGGTAAAAAAGTAATTGCAGAATTTGGTGAATTGCATCCATCTGTTGCACGTAACTTGAAGATAAAAACGCCTGTTATGATAGCGATAGTAGAAGATGTTGAAAATTTACCGAAAGCAAAGAAATCAAAAGAACCTGTAATAAGCGAATATCAACCGATTAACCGAGATTTTGCTTTTATAGTAGATTCTGATTTTCCTGCGGAAAAATTAACTGGTATTGCATCGTCAGTAGATTCAACAATTAAAAAAGTAACTGTTTTTGATTCATTCGATATGGGTGAAGGTAAAAAATCTGTTGCATTTACTATAACTATTATACCGACGGAAAATATGTCTGATGATAGTTTGTTGAAAATACAAAACGCTGTAATAGAAAACGTTGAAAAGAAATGTAACGCAAAAATTCGTGATAAATAAAAAGGCCGGTAAATACCGGCTTTTTTTTATATTATTTTATCTGGTGCATTACACCATTTTGCAACTGGGCATTCGCCGCATTTTGGTCGCAAAGCTTTACATATATATCTTCCATGCAAAACCATAACATGATTTACCATGGCATGATATTTTTTAGGTACGATGTTTATAAGTTTTTCTTCTACTTTTTCAGGCGTGTTATCAGAATCTTGCGCCCAACCAAATCTGTGAGATAATCTGAAAACATGAGTATCTACGCCTATATTAGGTGCATCCCATAAAACGTTCATAACAACATTTGCTGTTTTCTGCCCTATTCCAGGAAGTTTCATCAAAGCGTCACGATTATGAAATTTTTTTGGGAACTTATAATTTTCATCAGAATTATTTTCATAATTCATCAGTTGTTCAGATAAACCGATTATACTTTTTGCTTTGTTATTAAAGAAAGATATAACACGGATATGTTTTTTTAATCCTTCTTCGCCAAGTTCAATCATTTTTGCTGGACTTGGTGCAATTTTAAATAATTCTGGTGTTACTTCGTTCACTTTTTTATCAGTTGCTTGTGCGGATAGAATTACCGCAACGGCAAAAGTAAATTCGTTCGTACTATATAATTCCGAACGAATATTCATATTTATTGTTTTTGGAACTTCACGAAAATAAATTTCAGGTTTCATGTTTATATAGAAAATTCGGCTAATCTATCTTCACAGACTTTTTGACAATCTGCATTACATTTTTCTTTTACAGCGTCTGCACTATCAGCAGAAAATTCTACTGTATCTACCCACAGGTTTTCATATTCTTGTGTTGATACATAGCACAAACATCTGGCTGTATAAGACTCTGTTGCTACTTTTTCATTTTTTACAACTTCACCATTTTTAGTTTCGTATTTAGCAGAAAAAGTTTTTTGAACGCCAACGCCAGAACATTGTGATGAAATTTTAATTTCTTTTTTATCTGCTTTATCCAAGGTACCGATGTAAAAACCGGTACCGAATAAAGCGATGATAAAAGAAGCTCCAACAATCCAATAAATAGTTTTACGCATCTTAAATCCTTTATGCTTTTTTAATAGATATAGATAAACTGTATCCTTCGATTTCTGTATTATATTCGCCGTCCCCACGAGACATTTCAGTAATCAACGCCTCGGCCATAATATGCTGGCGATGCTGTTCAATAGCATTTGCCAGTGCTGGGTCTGCGCTATATTCTAATGTTATTCTATCTGAAACATCCATTCCAGCAGTTTTTCTTGTATCTTGTATAAAACGCAAAGCGTCATTAGCAAGACCTTCTGCAACAAGTTCAGAATTTATTTCTGTATCAAGTACTACAACTGCTGTATTATCAGGCAGTGCGGCACCTGTAACATTATCTTTTACAGTCAATCTATTTTCAAATTCATCAGAATTTAATTCGTATTGTCCGACTTTCATTTTATTGTCAGAAATTTCATAATCGCCACGTTTAACAGCAGGTATGATTTCTTTCAATGCGCCACCTAGTCTTGCACCAATTTTAGGAGTAATCAGATAAACAAAAGAATCAGCAACATCAGAAACATTAGATGTAAATTCAATTGCTTTTACATTAAGTTCATCTTTGATTATCGATGCGTATTCATCTAGGTTTGTTCCTGCAACCGTCATTTTTGCCAAAGGCAAGCGATTACGAAGTTTGTATTGTTCTCGTAATTGTTTTCCTACGGAAACGACTGATTGAACGCGTCTCATATCTTCTACTATTTTGTGGTCATAGTTTGTTGCCGCTGGGAAAGATTGCAAATGAACGCTTTCCGCATTTGTTAAGTTCTTATATATATAGTCACTAACAAATGGCGCAAAAGGTGCTAATGTGCGGCACAAGTTTGTTAAAACAAAGTACAACGTATTAAATGCATCTTGGTCTTCATCCCAGAAACGTTCGCGACCACGACGTATGTACCAGTTGTTCAAAACGTCTAAGAAACGTACAAATTCTTTTATTGCTACATCTGGTTTATATTCATCTAACGCGGAACCAACAACAGAAATAAGTTCGTTTAATTCTGCAAGAATATATTTATCCAGTGCGTTTTCAGAATTTGTATTTTCTTGTGCTGTAATATTCCCAGCGTTCGCATATAAAGTAAAGAAGTGATATGCATTCCACAAAGGTGTCAGAATAGTTTTTGTAGATTCCGTAAATACTCTACCTTCCATATCTATACCAACAGGTTCTGCTTTCAAGAAGTTAGAACCAAGTATAAATAAACGAACTGCGTCTGCACCATATTTCTCTATTTGTTCGCTTGGGTTGACGAAGTTACCCAAAGATTTTGACATTTTCTTTTTGTTATCGTCAACGACCATACCGTTTACGGAAACGGTTTTAAATGCAGGTTTATCAAACAAAGCAGTTGCTAAAACCATCAAAGAATAGAACCAACCGCGAGTCTGGTCTTGTCCTTCTATAATATAATCTGCTGGGAAAGTAGCTTCGAATTTATCTGCATTTTCAAACGGGTAATGCAACGAAGCAAAAGGCATAGAACCTGATTCAACCCAACAATCTAAAACGTCTGTTATACGCTTCCAACCGTCTTTTGTAAGAGCATCCAAAGTAGGACGATGTAAGTCTTCGATTTTTACGCCGAAAAATTCTTCCATTTCTGCGATAGAACCGAATATCTTATATTCGCCGTCTTTTTCCCATATAGGCAGTGGAGTTCCCCAGAAACGATTTCTGGATACAGACCATGGACGCGCACCTTCTATCCAAGACAAGAAGCGGTCACCAGCGGAAGTCCATGTTGTATATTTTTTAGTGTTTTCTATCAATTTTTCGCGGATTTTTGGAACGTCTATATACCAAGAATCTGTTGCGCGATATATTAATTTTTCTTTACTGCGTGGACCGTATGGATAGCTGTGTTTGTACTGTTCTTTTTTAACCAAGTGCCCGTTTTCACGCAAGTGTTGTATTATTTTTGGATTTGCTTCAAAAATATTTTCACCGGCCCAGTCTTTTACTTCAGATGTAAAGTTACCATAATCATCAACGTTTAAAAGAACAGGGAATTTAGGGTTTATATTTTTTGCTGCCCAGAAGTCTTCTTCACCATAAGCAGGCGCGATATGAACGATACCTGTACCGTCAGAGTCAGAAACGTATTCAGCAGGTATTATTTGATACAACAAACCTGTTTCATCGTTTGTATAGTAATCAAACAAAGGACGATATTTTTTACCAACAAGTTCATTGCCTTTTAATTCACCTACTTTTGTAGTTTTTGCAAATTGTTTTTCATATGCAGAAAGTCTGCTTTCAGCAATTACATAAACGCTGCCGTCTTCGTCTTGCATACGAAGATAATTCATGTTTGGGTTTACAGCCAATGCAGAGTTTGCAGGAAGAGTCCAAGGAGTTGTCGTCCAAGCCAAAACTCTATCACCGTTTTCTAATTCGAACCAAACTGTTATTGCATCATCCAATACATCTTGATATTCGCTGGAAGCTTCCGAGTTTGATAAAACTGTTCCTAATTTCCAATCATATGGATTAACGCGATAGTCTTTATATAACAAGCCTTTATTATGAAGCTCTTTCATAGCCCATATTACAGATTCCATATAGTTTTTATCCATCGTGCGATAGCCTTTTTCGTCACCGCCATCAACCCAACGGCCTATACGTTCTATAAATTTCAACCATTCATTAGAATACGTCAGAACATCGTTTCTGCACATATCACAGAAAGCAGCAATACCATCTGTTGCAACGATATCTTTTGCTTGTCTGCCCTGCTTTTTTTCAACAGAAGATTCCGCAGGCAGCCCATGGCAATCCCACCCCAGTTCACGAACGACGTGCTTGCCAAGCATAGTTTGATAACGTCCGACCATATCTTTTACAGCGGATACGCCTAAATGTCCCCAGTGTGGCAAGTTATTTGCAAAAGGAGGCCCATCATAAAACGAGAAAGGATGACCTAATTTTGTTTGATTTAAAGACTTATGGAAAGTGTCGTCTTTTCTCCAAAAAGCCAGTATTTCTTGTTCCAACTTTGGGAAATCTGCTTTTGGTTCTGTTTTTGGGTATGCCATAATAAAAGCTCCGTTTACGTTATATATTATAAAAAAATGGGCGCCTATGCGCCCCAGCCACGTGCAGAAGCGCGGTGCTGAATTATTTTATAATAATTATGTTTACTTGTTTCATTACGCGCAATTGTAATATATAAAAATCGTAATTTCCAGCATTTTATTTTTTAGTTGTTTTCTTATAAAAAAATGCTTAAATGAAAATTCTTGCACTAAAAAAAATTACAGCAAGAAATTAAAGAGAGGTATCAAAAATGAAAAAACAAATAACATTAGAACAATTGTATAAAATAATCGAACAAAGCAATGAACAAATATACATGAAGAATAACATGGTATTTTTTGGTATAGACTATCATGTTGCTAATGGAATTGTTTTTAATTCTAACGAACCAGTTTTGAAAATACCAGCAGATAAAATAGAAGAAGTATATCAGAAATTTTTATCTAAGAAATTATTCATGGAAAAGTCAAAACAGGCTCAGAAAGTATTAACAACACGTACTAATGTAAAATAATAAAAAAGCCAATAAGGCTTTTTTATTTCCAGTTTAGATAAGAGGCAAGTTATGAAGAAAACAACGAAGATAAAAACCAAAAACTTTTTAGAGCGCAGCTTATATATAGGGGCAATGCCTATTTTTGGTACGTTCTGTTTTCTTTTAACACCTGCTCTTGCATATAAGTATGCGAAAGAAGCGATGAAGAAACATGAAAAAGAAGATTTTTCTAATAAATGGAAACTTGTTTGGAAAGAAACCTTGCCTGCGTTTAAAATGCCGTTTAATTTATCGTCAGATATAATTTCTGGGGTATATGCTAGTGGCAGCGAGAAATTACGTTTGCAAGAAGAAAAAGAAAGAGCAATTGCAGAAGCAGAACATAAAAAATCGGTTGTGTATAATATATGTGAATTTATAAAGAACAGCAACGATATAAAAAGTACTGGATTTAAAACATATTTGATAAAAGACGGTTTAATGTTAATAGATATACATAGCGGCGTTGTAAGTAATAAAATTGGAGATGTTAAAATCATAAGATTAACGCCGAAAGAGATGAAGTTAGTATCAGGGGTATTACAGAATAGATGCGCGGAATTGATGTATAAAGAAAAACAGCATTAAAAAAAGAAAGCCACGAAAGTGGCTTTTTTATTTATGGTGCCGGTTATAGGACTTGAACCTACGACCCCCTCATTACGAATGAGATGCTCTACCAGCTGAGCTAAACCGGCAAATCTCCAATATCATAATATATGTTTTTAATTATTTCCACACTTAATTTTACGTAATACAACCATTATTCCTGCCGGCGTCATACCAGGAATTCTTGATAGGTCGGCTATGTTTTCAGGGCGAGTCGCCGTTAGCTTTTCTATCAGTTCGTTTGTTAATCCCGGCATATTTTTATAGTCAAAGTTTACCGGTATTTTCATTGCTGCATCTCGTTTGTATGCGGCTATTTCTCGTTCGTTTCTTTGTATATAACCCGCATAAAATTTATCGTTTTCTTTTATTCTTTCTGCACGCAATTCGTATTTTTTATTAAACTCTTCATCAGTAATAAGACCCAATTTTACAGCCATATCACCAAGGCGTACAATAGCATTATCACTGCGTAACGACAGTCTGTATTCTGCACGTGACGTAAACATGCGATATGGTTCATCAACACCAAGCGTTGTTATATCGTCAATTAAAACGCCTATCATAGAGTTGGTTCTGTCCAAATTTAAACTATCCAGCTTTAATGCGAATGCAGCCGCATTTGCACCTGCAACAATTCCTTGTGCCGCAGCTTCTTCATATCCTGATGTACCATTTATTTGTCCGGCAAAAAATAGTCCCGGTATATCTTTTGATTCCAATCGACTATTTAACACACGTGCATCAATCGCATCATATTCAATTGCATATCCATAGCGTGCGATTTTTGCTTTTTCAAGACCTGGTATTGTATGAATCCATATGTCTTGGATATCAGCGCCAAAACTTGTTGATATACCATTAGGATATATTAAATCGCTGTCAAGTCCTTCTGGTTCTAAGAACACATGATGTGAAATATGTTCTGGAAATCGCATAACTTTGTCTTCCAGCGATGGACAATATCTTGGACCAGTTCCGCGAATATCTCCGTTATACATAGGAGCATTTGATATATTGTCACGAATGATTTCATGTGTTGTTTCATTTGTGTGTGTTATATAGCAAACCGCGTTGTAATTATTATCTGGATTTGGTTCAGAAAACCAATCGTGCGGCATATCACCAGGTTGTATTTCGCATACAGAAAAATCTATAGAATTTTTTTCTATACGTGCAGGCGTTCCTGTTTTTAAACGCATCAAAGAAAATCCTGCATCTTTTAACACGCCCGATATATTTGTATCAGGTTCTTGATAAGTACCGTCATCTTGCAATCTGCCAGAAGGTGTTTTTTCGCCACCGCGCGTTACCAAACCTTGCAAGAAAGTTCCTGTTGTTAGGATTATTGCATCAGACTGATACTTTTCATTTACCGTTTTATTTTTTATATCCAGCTTTTCAACTTTTTCAAATTGTATATCAAGATTTTTAGATTCAGATAAAATTTTGACGACAGCATTATGGTATAAACGTCTGTCTATTTGTGCACGCAGCGCCTGTGTTGCTGCGCCATGAGAAGCATTTAGAGTACGAAAATGAATACCAGCTTCATCTGCTGCGCGTCCCATAACACCGCCCATTGCGTCTATTTCGGCAACCATTTGCGATTTGCCAGGTCCACCAATGCTTGGGTTACAAGACATTGCGCCCAGGTCAGATTTGCTTTGTGTAAGCAATAAAGTTTTTGCTCCTCTGCGTGCAGCAGCTGCGGCAGCTTCTACGCCTGCATGTCCACCACCGATAATGATTACGTCAAATTTTATCATAGTTATTAAAATCTTCCCATACCGCCGTTTATATGCAACGTTTGACCATTGATGTAAGACGCTTCGTCAGATGCCAAGAACACGCAAGCGTTTGCGATATCTTCTGGTTCTCCGAAACGACCAGCTGGTATTTGTGCCAAATAAGATTGCTTTAATTCATCGGACAAGACGTCTGTCATAGGAGTCTTAATAAATCCTGGTGCAATGCAGTTAGCAGTAATCCCGCGCGATCCTACTTCTGCTGCAATAGACTTTGTCATTGCGATCATACCACCTTTTGAAGCTGCATAATTTGCCTGCCCTGGTCCACCGATTGTGCCAATGATAGAAGCCATATTTATAATGCGACCAAAGCGTTGCTTCATCATAGGCATGATAACAGCGCGGCACATTTTGAAACAAGAACGTAGATTTGTGTTTATAACATCGTCGAACTGTTCATCTGTCATACGCATAAGAAGAGTATCTTTTGTAATACCTGCATTGTTAACAAGAATGTCGATTTTACCTGCTTTTTCGATTGTATTCATAATAAGTTCAACTGCTGCGCCTTCGGCTGCTAAATCTGCAGGAATTTTTATATAAGAATCATCAAATTCAGAATTTAACTTTGCAATATTACGTCCTGATACAACAACGCTTGCACCGGCTTCTTTCATTTTTTTTGCAATTGCGCCACCGATACCACCTGTTGCACCTGTGATTAGCACTACTTTACCTGTTAAATCAAACATATTATATCTCCAATTTTTTTGCTGTCATTTCTGGACATATGCGTCCTGTTAAACCTGTTAATACTGCACCTGGGCCAACTTCAACGGTTTCCGTTATGCCAAGTTCATGCATTTTTAGAACGGATTCACGCCAATGAACGCCATGTGTAATTTGATAAATAAGAGCTTCTTTTATTTCGTCTGGTGCGCTCATAGGTGCAGCTGTTTTATTAGAAATCAGAATTGCTTTTGGTGCATTTATTTCAATATTTTCCAAGGCAGCGCGCATTTCTTCTGCGGCAGGTGCCTGAATACGACAATGAACTGGTACAGACAGTGCCAATGCCATAGCGCGCTTTGCACCGGCTTCTTTTGCCAGTGCCATAGTTGCTTCGACTATATCTTTTGCACCTGATATAACAACTTGACCTGGGCTGTTGTCATTTGCAACATCGCAATCTGTTTGTGCACAAATTTCGCGAACTTTTTCAATGTCTAAGCCCAGTATAACTGCGGTCAGCCCCTGTCCAACAGGTACAGCACGTTGCATTGCTTGTCCGCGCAGACGTAATAATCTGGCGCTGTCTGCCAAAGATAAAGCCCCTGCTGCGCAAAGCGCTGTATATTCACCTAAACTGTGACCTGCAACATATTTAGTAAGTTGTACGCCACTTGCACGTAACATAGCAATAGACATCGCCATAATAGCAGGTTGAACGTTTTCTGTTAACGTCAGGTCTTCCATAGGTCCATTAAATATAATATCGGATAATTTTTGGTTTAACGCATCGTCAACTTCGTCGAACACAGCGCGTGCGTCAGAATTGTTTTCATATAAATCCTTTCCCATACCTACGGCTTGCGAGCCCTGTCCTGGGAAAACAAGAATAGATGATTCAAACATATTTTCACCCTTTTTAGTTCCAAGCGAATTATACTTTGCGTATAGAGAATTCGCAACCGCAATAATTTTGACGATAAAAATCAGCTTGTCTTCCAATTTCTTGGCGTAATTTTTCGTTCCATTTTACTGGCATATAACAAATATCATCCAAAGAACACTGTGCAGCGCGGTCTACCTGAGATTGATCTTTATGACGCGATACCCCGAACACAGATGCCACAGCGTCATATCCGTTTTCTTTTGCCCAGCGTCGTGCAAAATCAAATCTAAACTCAAAACACTTGCTGCAACGCGCACCGCGTTCTGGTTCGTTTTCTAAACCGCGTACTGCGCATCGCCAATCTTCGTGATTATAATTACCAACTGCATACTTTACGCCCAAAGATTCGCAGTATTTTATTTGTTCGTTCAGACGTTTCGTATATTCCGTCTCGGGAAAAATGTTTGGGTTAAAGAATAAAACAATAAAGTCATCAATATCAGGAATTTCTCCATCGGCTAATTGTTTTATCGCCCCTGCACTGCAAGGTGCACAACAAGACATCAGAACAAGTTTCATTTTATTTACCGTATACAGTTCCTAGTTTTTCATCGTCATCCAGTTCAATGATTTTATCGGATGCATCACCTAATCCAAGTTCTGCAGCACTGCACATCATGCCGAAAGATTCTGTTCCTGCAACAGTGCGCTGGGATATAGGCTTTTTCATAGTCGGCAGTGCGCAACCAACCGGTGCCAAGACACCAACCAAGCCAACACGAACGTTTGGTGCTGCGCATACAATTTGTAAATTATGATTTGTACCGTCATCAACAGTTAAAATATGCAAATCATCACGAGCCGGATGGTTCTTAACTTCGACTATTTTAGCAACAACAGGTTTAATACTGTTATCTTCTTTTTTAGCATATTTTTCAGTCAGTTCTGCGACACGCGCATCATCAATTCTGGAAAATAAGTTTTCTGGAACAGTGAAAGCTTCGCCATTTTGAATTCTTTGTTCAAATTCTTTTGGCCAAGACAAGTCATGTACTGTATTAAATATGCGCTGAATTTTTTCTGCAGCGTCTGGAATAAACGGCGCAGAAACACGAGCATACAAATCTATCAGTTGAAAGCATTCGTTTAATACCGCGCCTGCTTGTTCTGTATCACCGTTTTTAACAAGAGCCCAAGGTTCTTTAACAGTCATATATTCGTTACCGATAGCATACAAAGAGCGCAGTGCAACAATAGCCGCGCGGAATTCACACGCATCCAGCGCAGCTGTTAAATCTGAAATTTTTTCGTTTACTTGTACTGTTAAAGAAGAATCTAATTCGCCTGCGTTTGGAATATTTAGTCCAAAGTTTTTATCTGTCAGTTTGCAAACGCGAGAAACAAAATTTCCCAACATACCATTCAGGTCTTTGTTAACGATATCTGCGAAACGCGCAAAAGTAAAATCAGTATCATCTGTTTCTGGTGCGGACGCAATCAACGCATAACGCCACACGTCTGCGGGTGCGATGCTGATAGCTTCATCTAGGAAGACACCACGTTTTTCAGATTTAGAAAATTTACCACCCTCAAAATTTAAGAAATTCATAGCTTTTAATTGGTCAACAGTTTTCCAATTATCATTCATTGCCAATTGTTGTTCTGGGAAGAATACAGCATGGAATTTTACGTTATCTTTTCCCATAAATTGAGCGTAATGAGTATCTGGATTTTTCCACCAAGTTTCCCAGTCTTTATTTGCAGCCTGTGAAATAGAAACGTATCCCCAAGGTGCATCAAACCAAACGTAGAAAACTTTATTTTCAAAACCTTCTTTATTTACAGAAATTCCCCACGGTAAATCACGGGTAATAGAAGTGTCTTGTAAACCTTCTTTTGCCCAACCTTGTGCAATAGCAATAGCAGTCTTAGACCATTTTGGTGCGTGCGCTTCAAGCCATTGTTTCCATTTTTCTTCTACCTTAGAAGCTAAGAAGAACAAGTTTTTCGTCGGGCGCATTTCAATATTTGTGCTGCCAGAAATTGCACTGCGTGGGTTTAGCAATTCGGTTGCCTCATAAGAAGCACTACATTTATCACATTGGTCGCCACGTGCATTCTCATAACCGCACTTTGGGCAAGTACCTAATAATTGGCGGTCTGCCAAGAACATGTTGTCATCAACCGAAAAAGGTTGTAATGTTTCACGTTCTTCGATTAAACCCTCGTTATCCAGACGCAAGAACAATTCATGAATTAACTTTTCTTGCAGTTCTGTATGTGTGCGACCGTATAAATCAAAAGACAAGTTAAAATCTTTTACAGCGCGCAAATGTTTTTCATAATATTTAGTGGCGTAATCAAAATACGACATGTTTTCTTTTGTTGCCCCAACAATAACAGGCGTTCCATGTTCGTCTGCCCCACAAACATATAATACGTCACGCCCGCATGCACGACAGAAACGTGCATAAATGTCAGAAGGCAACCAGCAACCTATAAGATGCCCTAAATGCAGTTCGCCATTAACATAAGGCAACGCAGAAGTAATAAGATATTTTTGTTTATTGTCAGTTGTCATATTTACGCCTTTGTTATTTAATAAAAGGGTGCCCAACGGGGCACCCAGGAATCCCGTCAGAAATTTTAGTAAGATTAATTGTACATTCGCAT
>CASEZC010000013.1 GCA_949292385.1 uncultured Pseudomonadota bacterium | reverse complement strand
GACTTCTGGGACATTTCGTCCACGCCATGCCGACGGGCGGGTATATAACGGCCATTCAAGCCCCCCGATTTCGAAACTTTCATTAGCGGTCGCTTCTGCGCCACCACCCAAGACATTATCCATCACGCGAACCACACTGTCAACAAAAACTTGCGCAGCAATCTCGCCACCAGACAATATGTAATCACCAATAGATAATTCCATTATATCATATTCATCTATAATTCGTTGATCAATTCCCTCGTAACGACCACAGAGCAGGGTATAAGTTGCATCTTTCTCACTTGCAAACTCACGAACCATATGCTGATTAAGTGTTGGACCACGTGGAGAAAAATATATAATTTTTCCACGATTTTTAATAGAATCTAACGCATTTCCAAGAACGTCTGGTCGCATAACCATCCCCGCACCACCACCAAACTGTTCATCATCAACGCTGCCATAGTTGTTTATTGCAAAGTCACGAATATTTACAGCATCAAAAGTCCAAATACCTTTTTCAAAAGCACGACCAACAACCCCACCAGCTAAGGTTCCAGGAAACATTTCAGGAAAGATTGTCAGAAAGTTAAAATGCATAATCAATCACGCTCCTTACAATATTTAACAACTTTGTATAAACAGCGTGTTCTATTATCAATTGATGCAACAAATTTTTTACCAGCTTCAGATTCAGTATATACGAAATCCCCTGTACAATGCCTTGAATAACCACGCAAAGTCTTTACATGTGGGCATATTGCGCTACTAGGAATTATCCTACGTCCCCATTTATCTACTGGATATTCCATAAACTGACTGCAAACATGAACACAACAGCAATATCTCTCTTTTTTCGTCTTTTTCACAGTAGGTTCATACGGAACAAAAATAAGACTTTTGCTTTCCAAGACAAATGTTTTTGGTGTCATTTTTAATTTTTTAGTCATTCTTAAAACACCTTATAAACTTATAACATTGTTTTCCAAGTCAACTTTTGCGCCATTAAAAGAGAAAAGTTCACCAGTATCAAGTTCCAGTATATCCCCACCACCATAGTTCTGTATATTATCAACCACGCCTAACACAATACCATCACGAACGACCTGCATTCCTATTAGGTCTGCTTGATAATATTCGCCTTCTTTTAAATCAGGCAAATCTGCACGGTTAATAAACAATTCCACATTACGCAACAATTCAGCAGCATTTCTGTCGTTTACACCGTCTATTTTTGCGATTATTACTGTTGATTTAGGGTTTAATTGACGAGCAAAATGGAAAGAACCTTCGGCCAATTTATCACTGTACAACTTTAAGTTTTTCAAGTCCATAGGTTCCTGAGTATAAGTTTGTACACGCACTTCACCGCGAATACCTTGTGGTGCAACAATTTTACCGACTAATATTTTTTCTTTATTTTCCATTTTGTATTCCTTAAAACTTTGACCCGTCTTTTTGACGGGTCAAAATCAAAAGCAAAAATTATTCAGCAACAGCTTCTGTTGCAGCTTCTTCAGCTGGTGCTTCTGCGGCAGCTTTTGCAGCAGCTTCAGCAGCGGCTTTTTCTTCGGCTATTTTTGCCAATTTTTCCTGTTTATCTTTAATTTTCATCAAAGTCTTTTCAGATTGTAAATGTTTCTTTGTCTGAACTGGAACAGGTTTCTTTTCAGCCAAACCAGCATTTACCAAGAATTTATAAACACGATCAGATGGTTTTGCACCTTTTGCCAACCAAGCTTTAACGCCTTCTACATTCAAAACAACGCGTTTTTCGCTGTCTTTTGGCTGCATAGGATCATATTTACCAACTGTATCCAAAATATTACCAGAGTTACGTGCATTACGAGAATCTGTAACAACAACGTGGTAATAAGGACGTTTTTTTGCACCGAAACGTGCCAATCTAATAACTGTTGCCATAATTTTTGCTCCTTAATTTTTTTAAATTATCCAAAGAAAAGGCCAAATAAAAAACTTCATCAAGAGCGAACACTCGCCGGTTGATGTTCCACACGCATACCGCGTACTGGTGTTTCATTAATGGCAATCTTTGGGATTTGCGTTGTTAATTATTAGCCAAAAAAAGACAAAAGTCAAACATTTTGTTTACATAACGTATTATAAATGCTACTATTCCTATATCTTATAAAAACTAAAAAGGAGGAGATTTTATGAAAAAAATTTTATTTATAACCACATTAATCGCATTACCTCTTTTTACAGCTTGCGAAAAAGAGCAAACACCAACAAAAGAAGATTATGCTATCTTACAGAATGCTGTTCAAGTTGCTGATACAACAATAATAACAATCGGAGACCAAGGGGACTTTTTAATTAAATTACAAAAAACAGATGAGATACAAGCTATTTACAATAAACAAAAAACAGCAAAATTTTTATCTATTTCAGATCCTAAACAATACATAGAAGAAGGCTATTGTTTATTAAACGTTATCCCAGTAAACACAATGGAACAAATTGGTACACCTGACAATACTTGTCATTATAGATTATATTGTGGAAGCGCAAAAAATATGAATTATGATAATTTGTATGCAGTAGAATTATGTATGTAAAAAAATCCCCAAAAAATTGGGGATTTTTTATTTTTTAGCACCAGCCACGCAACTTCATCGCAGTTGTTACTTTCTTTATCGAGTGCATATAAGCAGCTTCACGCATTGGAACATTATATTCTTCTTTAATCTTGTAAATCGCATCAAAAGCTTTCTTCATTGCGACTTCTTCTTTCTGTTCCACTTCTACTTCGTCCCAATAATAACCATAACGGTTTTGTACCCACTCAAAGTAAGAAACTGTTACGCCACCTGCATTTGCTAAAATATCAGGCACTACCGTAACACCGTTTGATAACAGTATTTCTTCTCCTTCAAGAGTAGTCGGACCATTTGCTCCTTCAACAACCAACTTTGTTTTTATAAGTGAAGCTGTTTCTTTATTAATAGTATTTTCCATAGCGCATGGAGATAAAACATCTACATCCAAGCCCCAGAATTCTTCTGCGGTAATTTCTTTTGCATCTGGGAAACCTTTAATACTACCTTTGTTTTCTGCTTTGAATTTTAACAAAGCTTCTATATCCAAACCGTTTTCATTAAACAAAGTCGTATTCCATTCCGCAATAGCTATAATCTTAGCGCCCATTTCACTGCTGCATTTTGCAGTAAAGCTGCCAACATTACCAAAGCCTTGGATTGCTATGCGTGCACCTTTCATATCCTTGCCTTGTTTCTTCAAAGCTTCTGATATTATGATAGAAATACCAAGTCCCGTAGCCTTTGTTCTGCCCAAAGAACCGGATAATTCTACTGGTTTCCCCGTAAAAGTACCAAAAGATTCTTCACCAGACAGCTTAATATATTCGTCTTCCATCCAAGCCATAATTTGCCCATTAGTATTTACGTCAGGGGCAGGCACGTCTTTCTTTTCACCCAATATAGGATAAATCGCGTCAACATAACCACGGCACAAACGTTCCAATTCGGCCTGAGAAAGTGTTTTAGGATCTACGATAATTCCACCTTTACCGCCACCGTATGGAATTCCAGTAACTGCGCACTTAAATGTCATCCAAATAGACAACGCAGCAACTTCATCTTTTGTAACAGCTGGATGGAATCTTACACCACCTTTTGAAGGTCCAACAGCAGTATTGTGTTGTGCACGATAACCCGTAAAAACTTTTATAGAACCGTCATCCATTTTTACAGGAATTGAAACCTCTAACATACGCTGAGGATTTTTAAGAATTTCATAAACATCCGCACTCAGCCCCAACTTATCGCATGCTACCTTTACGCGTTTCTGAGCTGCCAAAAGCGGATTCATATTTTCATTTGCCATAATAAAACTCCCTTATTTTAGATAGGCATTATTAACGGTAGGACGGAAAAAAGATAAAAGCAACAAGAAAAAACGTCCACGTTTTCTACTGGACATTTCATCATGAAAGTTATAAAATCCAGCCAACAAACGCGGGCGTGGTATAATGGTAGCACGTCAGCTTCCCAAGCTGAAGACGAGGGTTCGATTCCCTTCGCCCGCACCAAAAAATGAAGCCAACCTTGTGTTGGTTTTTATTTTTTGCGTCTGCCGGCGACAGGGGAAGAACCCGGCACAAAGAGGGTTCGAAACGCAGCGCTTTTGCGCGAAGTGAAAGGGACCCGTCGAAATCACCAAAAGCAGAAAGCGATTGGATTGATTTCGGCAGGGAATTATACATTCCCTTCGCCCGCACCAGACAAGGTAAAAAACAAAGGGCTTTCATAGCCCCTTATTTTTATTATTTCGTTTTTCTGTCTTTTTCTATATCCATAATTTGCTTTTTATACAAATCATATTTACTTTGCAAAGATTTCATTAATTTTTTATTTGAGTTATTCTTTAAAGCAGACTTTTTTAACTGTTCTATTTGACGCGCAACAACAAGTGCACCCAATAATCTTGCTTTTGATTCCAACGAAGATATTAACGCAATCATGTTTTCAAACGTTAATTCGGATTCCGTTTTACCTTCTTTGTATTTATAAAAATCTTGTCTTTTTTCGTTCATTATTTACCTACTGGAATTTGCAAAACCTGTTTTGGGAAAATCAAATCAGGATTTGATATATTATTACGTTCAGCAATTATACTAAACAACACGCCACGACGCAAAAAGTTACGTGCAATAATCCACAAACAATCACCTTGTCTTACAGTATAGTATGTATCATCATCGCCCGTCATTTCTGGCATAACAAACGTATGACCAAATTGTGCAATGGTACGACCATCACCGTCATGCAAACGTACAGTTAAAGTATATTTTTTACCCGTTTCCAATTGACCTACATCGGCACCCAACCCAAAATGTTTATGGTCTGAAACTTTTGCAAAACCAAGATCTTTATCATTCAATGATAAAGATACACGCAAACGAGGCAAAGCATCGCCTGTAACAACGATACGACCTGTATCTAAATAATCTATCTTAGAAATATTCAAGTCACCATTTACCAACATAGTAGGCGTTTGCAACAAAGTGCTGCCATCTTTTGTCATTAATAAAGAAATGGAGTTTTCATATCCTCTATCAGAAACATAGATAAAAACATTCTCTTCTGATTTTGTTTCTGGTTCGTTTCCAATCAAAGATATAGTATAGTTACCTGGTTCAAACGCACGAGTAGGCGCATAAACAAATTCACCATTTTGATCTGTTCTTTCTGTTGCGACTATTTTTCCATCGATTGCGATAGAAATGTTTTTATTTGCAATCCAACGACCTGCAACAACAACATTACCAGAAGGTTCAATACGAACGATATCAAACATAGGCTTTTCTGATTCTTGTACAGGTCTTACAACTGGTTCTGGCACTGCATTTGGAGCAACTACAACGGTTGGCGTAGAACTTGAACGAACAAAAGCAACCCAAACCGCAACAAAAATTACCAACAAGGCGCAAAATATAGGAAACCAATAAGCAGCCAAACCAGACTTGCGTTGAGTACTTTTAATTGCAGAACTTGCAACCACTTCTTCATCTTTCTTAGGGGCAGGGCGCGCAAATATATTGAGAGTCTTTAAAAAACTGCGTGCAAAAGTGCGACGATTTTCCATCCAAGTATTCTGCTGTGCAATTGCGCTGTCAATTAAATCATCAGTAGAACGTTTTACTTTTTTATTAACGTTATTCTTTTTAGCCATACCTGTATTCTCCTGCTGGTAAAAATTATTATCTTTGGACAAATTATTGCAAAAATAATATCTTTGTCAACTTATTTATGTTATAATTTCAAGGAAAATTACGAGGGGAAAAATGAAAAAAATAGGAATTATGACAACCGGTGGCGATTGCTCCGGTTTAAACACCGCCATTCAAAGAATATATCGTGGCGCAACATTACGAGGTTGGCAAGTAATTGGAATACAGGACGGCACGGATGGTTTATGCACAACACCACCAACAGTAATAAAGTTTAATGAAGAAACTTTGCCGATAGAAAACGCAAGACTTGCCGGCAGTTTTTTACACAACGGCCGTGCAGATGCTTTAAATTTTGAAACTGCTGCAGAGCGCGGAAAAATTGAACAATTTAATAAAAAACTGAAAGATTCTATAAAAGAATTAAAGTTAGATGCCTTAATTTTGATTGGCGGAAACGGCAGTTTATCACTAGCTTGGTGTAATCGTGAAATATATTCCGACATACAACTGATATGCATTCCAAAAACTATCGACATGGATATACCATTAACTGACAGAACCATAGGTTTTGATACAGCTGTACAACAGTTAACAAGCTTCTGTGATCAGTTAATGTTATCAGCACGCAGTCATCACAGATGGTTTGTAGTACAATCTATGGGACGCGATTGCGGTCAATTGGCTTTAAACGCAGGTATAGCAGTTGGCGCACGTGCAATATTAATACCAGAAATAAAGTTTGATATAGACGCTTTAATAAATCATATAAAAACAATCACAGAAGACCACGGAATAATAATAGTATCAGAAGGGATTTCTTTACGCGGTCATTCTGGCAGACCTGCAGATATGATATCCAGAAAATTAACAAAAGCAGGAATAGTAAACAGAACCGCATTTCCAGAACACACACAACGTGTCGGTGACACAACTGCAACAGACAGAATACTGGCAACTAAAATGGCAGATTGTGCCCTTAACGCAATCGCAAATAACGAAACTTACGTTATGACTTCTATAAGTAATTGCGAATGCAAAACAATAAGTCTTAGCGACTTCTTTAACACGGGCGAAATAACATCTGACCCCAATATACCTGACGTAAAAACATCAGATTCATACGTATCACCCAATGACCCATTATTAGAAATAGCAACTAATCTTGGTATTTATATTGGTGAACAGAAATAAAAAACTCGCCATTTTGGCGAGTTTTTTTATTACCCGAAACACCATTATTTCTTTTCAGAAAAATCAGCATCACGAGTTCCATCATCGTTTGGCTTTTCTTCTTTATTAGCATTTTCTGCTTGTGCAGCTTTATAAACAGCTTCCCCAAGTTTCATTGCTTTTTCTGCCAAAGCTTCTGTTTTGTTCTTCAAGCTTTCAGCAGTTGCATCAGACTTTGCTAATTCATCAGCCAATTCTTTCTTTGCAGCTTCAATAGCATTCTTTTCGTCTTCACTAATTTTATCACCGTGTTCTTTCAAAGACTTTTCTATGCTAAATATTGCTGTTTCTGCATTATTCTTTGCTTCTGCCAATTCACGTTTCTTTTTATCGGCATCCGCGTTTGCAGCGGCTTCATCAACCATACGTTTGATTTCTTCTTCTGACAAGCCACCATCAGATTTGATAGAAATTGCCTGTTCTTTACCAGTACCTTTATCTTTTGCAGAAACGTGTACAATACCGTTCGCATCAATATCAAAAGATACTTCAATTTGTGGCATACCACGTGGAGCAGGTGCAATTCCTTCCAAATTAAATTGACCCAACAGCTTGTTATCAGCCGCCATATCACGTTCACCTTGGAATACGCGAATTGTAACAGCAGACTGATTATCTTCTGCGGTACTAAAGACCTGTGATTTCTTTGTTGGAATCGTAGTATTTCTATCAATCAAACGTGTAAATACTCCGCCCAAAGTTTCGATACCCAAAGACAAAGGTGTTACGTCTAACAACAATACGTCTTTTACATCGCCTTTCAGAACACCACCTTGAATAGCAGCACCCAAAGCAACAACTTCATCAGGATTTACACCCTTGTGTGGTTCACGACCAAAGAATTCTTTTACAGTTTCTACAACTTTTGGCATACGTGTTTGACCACCAACCAAGATTACTTCGTTTATCTGAGACTTATCCAGTCCAGCATCTTTCAAAGCTTTACGGCAAGGTTCTATTGTTTTCTGAATCAAGTCATCTACCAAAGATTCTAACTTTGCGCGTGAAAGTGTTGTATTGAAGTGTTTTGGACCTGTTGCGTCTGCCGTCAAGAAAGGTAAGTTAATGTCTGCAGATGTTTTTGAAGACAATTCAATTTTTGCCTTTTCTGCAGCTTCCTTCAAACGTTGTAACGCCAATTTATCGTTAGACAAATCTATACCTGTCTGTGCTTTGAATTCATCAATCAAATATTTCAAGATACGCGCATCAAAGTCAGAACCACCTAACGCTGTATCACCGTTTGTAGATTTAACTTCAAATACGCCGTCAACGATTTCCAAGATAGAGATATCGAACGTACCACCACCCAAGTCATATACAGCGATAGTACCATTTTTATCTTTATCCAAACCATATGCTAAAGCCGCAGCAGTAGGTTCGTTAACGATACGTAACACATTCAAACCTGCGATACGTCCTGCATCTTTTGTTGCTTGACGCTGAGAATCGTTAAAATAAGCAGGTACAGTTATTACTGCGTCCGTTACAGATTCACCCAAATAAGCTTCTGCGTCTTTTTTCAATTTTGCTAAAATCATAGCAGAAATCTGAGATGGCGCATATTTTTTGCCTTCCATTTCTACCCATGCGTCACCATTATCGCCCGCAACAATTTTATAAGGTACACGTGCAGCAATTTCTTTTACTGCAGGACTATCAAAACGCAACCCCATCAAACGTTTGATTTCATAAATAGTATTTTCTGGGTTAGTTACAGATTGGTTCTTTGCGGTTATACCAACCAACTGTTCACCACCAGCCGTCAACGCTACAACAGAAGGTGTTGTACGCTGTCCTTCAGAATTTTCAATAATCTTAGGTTCACTGCCATCCATAAATGCCATAGCAGAATTTGTAGTACCCAAGTCAATACCTAATACTTTTCCCATTTTTTTCACTCCTTCAAAATCTTTTGCTACGATAGCATATAGTGAATAATAAAAACGATTTCAAGGCCACAGGAAAAAAATAACATAAAAAAAAGCCACTGAAATAACAGTGACTTTTTCATATTTTACAAAGATTTTATTTCTTTGCAGCATCTGCAGCAGCAGGAGCCTTCGCAGCGCCTTCTTCATCCGGCATTTTACCACCGATAGTTGCAAATGCTAATTCAGCTTGGTGCAAGCCCAATTCAACGCCTTCTGGTAAAACCAAATCGGAACCGTGAACAGAGTCACCAATATTCAAATTAGTTAAATCTATTGTAATTTTTTCTGGTATATTATCAACCAAACCGCGCAAAGCAACTTTACGAACAGCAAAGTTCAATACACCACCCAACTTCAAACCTCTGGAAGTTTCTACGTTGATAACTTCAACAGGTACGCTTACGTTAACAGGAGACTTTACATCGATACGTTTAAAGTCAGCATGAATTGCGGCATCAGATACTGGATGATATTGAATATCCATCAACATAGCGTCTTCTGTGCCTTTTGGTGTTTCTATTTTGAATAACTTTGTGCGTAAACTTGGTGTTTTTAACAACATTTCGAATTCACGACCGTTCAATTCAATTGCAACAGGGTCTTTCTTTTCACCATAAATAACAGCAGGGATATTTTTGTTATTACGAATGCTACGAGCGGCCCCCTTGCCAGCAACGTTGCGAATTTCCGCTTTTAAATTAATTGCCATTTTAAAGTCCTTTTTATATTTTTTTATTAATTCGTGGCCTCCAAGGGTGCCACGCGGGGGATATTATTTACTAAATTTATCGAAAAATCAAGGTTTTTATTCGTTTTTTAACTGCATCAGCAAAAAACGTGCCCGACCATATGTTTTATCTTTTATCACGTTCCATTTTTCTGACGGAGCGATAAAATTAGAATTTTCCTGTTCCCACAACACAAAAACATCTTTTTTGGCTTTTTGTATGAATTTTTCCAAGAATTGTTTTCCTAAATCTGCTTTATCATAAGGCGGGTCCAAAAAAACAAAATCTGCTTTGCTTCCATATTTTTGTATTAAATCCAAAGCGTTTTTATGTTCGGTTGTTGCTGCTTTTCCTACGCCAAGTTCAGCCAAGTTTTTTCTAACCGTTTTTATAGAATCTTCTGAAACATCAGAAAACAAGACGCTAACGTTCGGATACCTAGATAAAAATTCTATCCCTATCGCACCGCTACCAGCAAAAACATCCCAAATGAAATAATTAGCATCTGCCTCTAATATACCAGACGCCAGCATATTAAATAACCCTTCGCGCGCTCTGTTTTGAGTAGGTCTTGCATCTGATGGCAGGTTTAACTTCTTACCATGAAATTTTCCTGAAATGATTTGCAATTTAGAATTCATAATATAAAGTGTATAACATGTCGTTTATGAAGCAAGCATTTATTTCTGCAAATCGCGCAAAAGCCCATGGAGATGTACCAATTGGGGCCGTAATTGTTAAAAACGGAAAAATCATTTCACGTGGCGAAAATCAGGTTCAATATAAGAAAAACCCTACATTACACGCTGAAATAGTCGCCATAAACAAGGCCTGCAAAAAGCTTAACACAAAATTTCTAGACGATTGTGATATATATGTAACACTTGAACCATGTGCAATGTGTGCAACAGCGATATCCTTTGCAAGAATAAATAACATTTATTTTGCTGCCACAGATAAAAAGGGTGGTGGAATATTAAGCAATTCAAAAATATATGAAACAGACAAGCACTTGTGGAAGCCAAATGTTATACAAACAACAGAATTTCAAGAAGAATCTGCTAAATTACTAAAAGACTTTTTTAAATTTATCCGAGAAAAAAATGGCGAATAAATCGCCATTTTTTATATCAAGCTTTCGCCAGTCATATCTTCCGGTTTATTTATCCCCAGCATTTTAAGCATAGTAGGGGCTATATCAGCCAAACCACCATCACGAACAGTATATTCATCATCAGAAACGACAATAAGGTTAACAGGGTTCGTTGTATGTGCAGTCCAAGGAAGATTGTTATCATCGTCCCACATTTTTTCTGCGTTACCATGATCAGCAGTAATCAAAACAGCACCACCCAACTTCAAGACGGCCGGCACTAATCTTGACAATTGAGTATCAAGAAATTCCATCGCTTGAATTGCTGCGTTTTCATTACCAGTGTGCCCAACCATATCACCATTTGCATAGTTTAAAATAACAACATCAAAATTATTAAGCTCTGGCAACAACGCATCTGTTATTTCTTCTGCAGACATTTCTGGCTTCATATCAAACGTAGCAACTGCCGGAGAATCTATAAGAATCTTTTTTTCACCTTTTAAGTCGTATGTACGCTCTGCGTCAAAGAAATAAGTAACATGATTATACTTTTCAGTTTCGGCAATACGTAACTGTGAAATCCCGTTTTCCGCCAACACATCCCCAAGAGTATTATTAACAGGAATATCTGGTAATAAAGCAGGGCACAACTCGTTCAAACCTTCGCCATACTGAGAGAAACAGAGCATTGTCGCACCTGTTTTTAGCATAGCTCTGACGATTTGACGTGCGCGGTCACTGCGGTAATTTCCAAACAAGAAGCCATCGTTTTGTGTAACGGCCACATCACCGTCTATAACTGTTGGTTTAATAAATTCATCTGTTTCATTACGGGCATAGGCTTGTTGCAAAGCATCATCTATTGTTTTGGCATTATAATCAGATTTAGCCTTTGCAATGGCATTATAAGCCAATTCTGTTCTATCCAAGTTCTGATTTCTATCCATTGCATAATATCTGCCTGATAACGTACCAAAGAACGCCTGACCAGCAGTCATATAATCATTTAGGCTTTTTTTGATTAAGTCCACATATACTGGTGCGGATTGTGGTAAAGTATCACGGCCGTCTGCAATAAAATGTATGCATATTTTCAAACCCGAATCTAAAATCTTACGGGCAACAATCATCATATCATTAACATCAGAATGAACACGCCCATCAGACATCAAGCCAGCTAAATGGACAATACCATTTTTTGCCTTTACATCTTCTATAAACGTTTTTAAAGGTGCATTATTATCCCAATTTTCTAATTGAAATCTGCGCAAGAATTGATTAACCACACGTCCAGCACCAATTGTTATATGACCAACTTCTGAATTACCCATTGTACCTTCTGGCAAACCAACTGCTGGGCCACTGGCATTTAACTTAGAATGAGGATATTTTTCCAACAATTCATTAAAGAAAGGCATTTTAGCCTTGGCAACTGCATTATGTTGCTTATTATTATTAATACCCACCCCATCCATAATACATAATACTAAAGGTTTCTTCATATATTCCCCCTGTTATTTATAACCTTACGCAGAATAACACAAGGCTTTTTTCATTGCAAAACAAAAAGAAAAATTGTATAAATTATTTATGTATATAGGAAGTATTTCGTAAAATAAAAAGAGATGTGGAAATGAGTGGGAAAGCTTTTACTCCGACAGCGGTCGACGAACATATTGGTCAACGTGTCCAGTTACGTCGTCTTATGATGGGGTTATCACAAAAAGATTTAGCGAAAATCTGTGGTGTAACATTCCAACAGATACAAAAATATGAAAGTGCGGGGAACAGAATATCTGCATCGCGCTTGTTTGAGCTAAGCACAGCGCTTGAAACACCTGTTTCGTTTTTCTTTTCTGGTCTGCCGGGTAATCTGCCAGAACAAAACAGAAGTGGGAAAATAGTAAAAGCTGGCGAACAAAAATCGGAAGACCCGTTATCAAAAAATGAATCATTACAATTAATAAATTTATATTGGAAGTTACCGAATGACGACCAAAGAAAAATGGTAATGAAAATGTTAAAAAGTCTAAATGGTATGTAAAAAAAACTCGCAAAAAGCGAGTTTTTTTATTAATTATTAATCGCAGTTTGCAGACCGCCATTTTTTACACAATTAACATAATCATCTGGGACAACCAAAGTCCAACACTGATTATTAACATCAGAATTTGAATTTTTAGTTTTTCCTTTTCCATATTGCAAATCAGTTTTTGAAAAAGCGGTTGCCGTTTCACAAGTGCTTGTATCAGAATTAAAATATTGTCCTGTTTCACACTTTACACAAGTGCCGTCTTTACCGCTTGCCCCACCTTTAGAACCGGTTGCACAATCAGAGCAGGTAGTATCAGTTGCGGAAACAAAAGCCTTTCCTGTTTCCGAGCAAAAATATTTAGCGCACCCATCCACAACTTTTACAGTGTGTATCGAAGAGTTATATTTATTACGATCAAATCCGTCACACATTTTCATATCTTGAATTTCGCAAATATCTTTGTTTATAGGAACACAATCTGTATTCGTATCATTAGGTTTATAGCCTGTCGCACACAACAACTTCTGATTTATAGAACCCGAAGCAAGATAAATATCTTCCAAATAAGAATCATTATCTTTCCAGTTATCTCGTCCGCAAGCCACACGTACAGGCGCAGCGATAACCCCATGTTCAAGGAATTTAATTACGCCCAATACAACATCACGTTCATAGTGACTATCTTCATACCAAGTTTTAAAACCAGTAACTCTACCTTCTACTGAATCTGCATCCCCTCCCCAAGTTTTCATACTAAGCCCAGAAAATTTTCCACCTGATTGTGTATTATACGGTGTTTTATCACAATAAGCAGGCGTTGTTGTTTCCGCTACGCAATTTTCACCAGAATATCCTGTTTCACATAGCCAAGCGCACTTATTCTCGTTATACCCATTTGGTAAATAATAAACGGTCCACGTATCTTTTTCTTTTCTTTTATTGGCACATTGTATCTGATATGGACAGAAATAACCGCCACGTTCTACTATTTTCAAAGCAATTACCGCAACGCCACCCCACTCATCATCAAAAGTACCATGAGAACTTGCTTTCCCAACACCACCTGCAATCAAAAAGTCACCTGCAGAACCGCTTACTCCAGTGCCTCCATCATAGCCCCATGCCCCCCAATAATTACCATTAGTATTAATTGCAAACGCCCCATTCAGAAAAGCGACAAAACCAAAAACTGCGCAAAAAGATGTTAATAATACTTTTTTCATTTACATACCCATTCTATTCTGGTTTTTTGTAACAAATACCATTTTCATAATAACTGTCACCCAATAATTCACACTGCTTTTTATACCACTCATCAGTAAATGTGCATTCGTCATTCGCAAGATTATAAGAAGCAACTTCTTCTTTACCCGTCTCATTATAATTCAAGCATTGAACACGTGTAGAATTTTCAATACATCTACCCCAAGATGTATTATTTTGATTACCACCGTATACTTTGCTGTAAAATGCCGTCAGCAACTTTCCATCGTTATTGTCAGCATCCACCCAATATCCATCAAATTCTTCACAAATATCCATCATTAAATAATCCATATCTTCTTGAACATCGGATATTTTTCTTTTTACATCATTCTTGATATCCTGTGAAAGTTGTTCGTAACTATTTGCTTTTTCGTTACTGTCTATACTATACCCGCAATTATTTACAGCAAAGTTCTGAATTTGTGTTCTAAATTCATCTATAGATAAATTTCTACAATTCCATGGATAACCATATGTTGTATTTGCGCCACTTGGTGTACATAAATCATTAACATAACTATCAATAGCCGTTGAACAGCCCTCTGCGATTCTAACAGTATCTACTGTATCTACAAATGCCAACAATGCACCTAAACCGCACTTACCAGCTTCTTCCGTTAACTTACCATTACCATCAAATTTACATCCATCTGTATCGCCATACAGCGCCGCACATGCAATAACTTTTTCTTGGCACATTTCTCGGGCTGCATATGCACTTACTGCACCTGCATACTGCGCTGTTGTAGTATCAAAGTCTTTTAACGCACCAGACTGTGTATCATAGCATTCCGCCATCGTACTTACACAAGACATTTTTACTTCTTCTATTTTTTCATCTTGCGCTTGTGCAATTTCTATGATTGCCTGACGTTTAAATTCTTCCCATACAATTTCTGCATTATCACGACAAGAATCCAGTGCTGTTTCAGCAAACATACGACGAGAGTCCAAGAACGAATTAAATTGCGCGTTATCTCCTAATACATCAGCACCGTCAACACCACCAGTTAAAGAAATTAAATTCTGCAATTCAAACAAACGCTGGGAATAAATCGGCTCACCAGTAGAAGAGTTTATATAAGCACCTGTATAATCCAAGCACTTCTTATAATTTTCACCGCACGCCGCCTCTGTAGTCATTGCGCTTTTAACTTTATCAATACACTCGTTCACGTCTGCAGAATTATGCGCACGATATTCTTCCAATCTTGCTTCACGCAAATATTTTTCAGCCGTACGAACAGTCTGTTCAACAGTTTCTTTCTGAGAATTTATTCTTTTTTCATAAGTATTACAATCTTGCGTTATCATTATACTATATGCACTTTTTGCCATTGTTAAAACAGCATCATTCTCACAAGAATCAGCTATTAATTGTAAACATTGTTTTTGCGCTTGATTGTACAGTTCTTGTCCTTCTAGTGAGGCTAAATCAACACCATTATTACTGGTATCAAATATAGAAGAACCGGAAGAACTCCAAATATCTTCCAAATCAGAAGAAAAGTCAAAATCTAAAACACCAAGCGAACCCGAATTGTTTGTTGAGCTTGTAGAAGAAGCCTTTTTATTACCTGACAACAAATCACCAATTTCCGCCAACATAGATGCCGCCGCACTAGTATCGCTTTTAATGGCAAGCTCACCTTCAGTTGCGCTATACATAGCAGAAACTTCTTCCGCAGTTTTATCAACTGCATTTAAATTATTGCTTTCGAATTGATTAAGCAAATTTATCGCTTCATCCAAAGCAGCTTCTGTATCACGAAACTCTGTATATTTTGCACTACAAAAACAACGTCTGTACGTATCATTAGCATTTGCACAAAACTGATCCATACAAGTTGCATATGCTTCACGACAGGTTGCATACCCGCCACCAATTTTCGAAATATCTGTGAACACAGCTGTTGCACGTCCAGCTGCTGAACGAGCAACTGCACCACCTACAACAGATAAATTAGACGCAGAACGAGCTGTACTGGTCAAAGGTGAATGATTAGCAGTTCTAACAACGTTTGATGACGCCGCACGAGAAGTAGAAGCATTCGTACGTACATTATTTGAAGCAGATGAAACAACTGTTTGACGAGCAGTAGCACTACGTCCGACAGAAGCAGCCTTAACCGTAGTAGGCGTTGCTGCACTACGTGATACTGTGACACTTGGTCTAGCGGTTGCACTGCGTGAAATAGATGTTGCGGTACGTGCAGATGCCGCACGTGCTGTTGTGCCACTATCTGAATCACTTGCTGAATTAATCTGCACGACTTCACGTCCATCACGTTGTGAAGAAACAGATGAATTAACAGTTGCAGAATTCGAAACAGTTCCTGAACGTGGATTCGGAGCTTGTGCAGCAAAAACATTGCCACCAACCAAACATACAGCCGCACCTAAAAACGTCCACTTAAAAAAATCAGAAACTTGTTTTTTCAAAATATATCTCTCTTTAAAGTATATTTTATCACGTTTCAGCAATTTGAATCAACATAGAATTTTATTCTATGCAACAATTAACTGCATTTTTTACCCAATCACCCAAACGATGAACCGCTGATTTAGAGTTTTTTAAATCTTCTGCTGAAGAATCTTCAACTTTTTTGTCTGATTTTTCTTTCAAAGGGCAGGTTGCCATTGCTTTTTCATAAACATCTGGCGCAACTTTTTTTACCCCCTTTAAATCTATCAAATCCATATTAATTCCCCAGAACAAAGAATACAATTCATAAGATTTGTTAAACAAATCGTATGCAGTCTTAGCGTTCCCAGCCCCCAAAGCTTTTGTTCCGACTTCCATTATACGCATAGAAGCAGCCAACAAATGCTTTGATATACACCAAACTTCGCCATTTTCCGCAGTAGATTTCTTTACTATACGTTCCATCAGCTCTTTACGCATATCACGGACAGTATTTATCAAATCATAAAAACCCGTTTTCTGAGTCTTTGCACCGCTAAAAAAGAAATGTTCTTCCAATGAAATCAAATTCATCAAAGCAATAGACAAATCTTGGTCGGAAGACAAATCCAAAGGATTTACTTTTTTCGACGCATCTACTTTTGCAATCATTTCTTCCATAGTCATTTTTTTATTATTTTTTGCTGTTTTCATAATAAACACCTTTTATTATTTTGTAATAAACCAGAATATAACAGTTGCTATCATTAAGAACGACAACGGAACGACGACTTTTTGGAAAGCAAATTTTGCATGTCCACCATTTTCACGTTTTATCTTTATATACCAGCGAGCCCCGCAATAAAAAGCAACCGTTCCGACAATTATACCTAACAAGAACTTATCTATTCCCCACAAAGTATTTGCGCCAAAAACAACGCCAGGCATCGCATAAACCAAGCCTAACAACCCGTAGAAAACAACAAACGGAACAAGTATTTGCCAAAACGCACTTTTAACACCGCGCTTTTTAAGCCATCCAGCAGTCCAGAAAAACAAAGACAATGTTAAACCACCAGCCCAAATACCTGTAATAACATCATCGACCCCCAGTAATCTTGCGCCTTCCAATCCAGCGCCAACTGCAACCGTACAAACGGGGCAAACAGCCATTGCTGTAGACGCAGAAACTCCCAAGACTAACATAGATAAAAACATTGTAGAAAAAACTTTTTTCATAACCATAACCTTCCTTATTTACTCATTTTTTATAATCGTACAAAAAAGCCTGTTATCAGGTCAACATGATTTTATTACCCCACGCATATGAGAACTTCTTGCACGAGAATTCTTTTCTATTTCTTCTTCTGTCGGAACAACAGGCTTTAAAAGCTGAAAAGGTGCTTTTATTGCAGTTGGCAACCTTGGGTCACCTGGAACAGTTGACCAGTCCCTAAAAGTATTTTTTACAATTCTATCTTCTAAGGAATGAAAAGTAACACAAATACACTTGCCTCCACATACCAACAAATCAGGAACCGCTTTTAGTGCACGTTGAACTTCACCCATTTCATCGTTCACCGCAATGCGCAAAGCCTGAAAAACCGGAGCTACATCCTTAGGATTTTTTATTAACTCTTTTAATTCAAATGTTGTTTTTGGCTTTTTTTCTTTAATTATTTTTGATAAAAGCACCGCTTTTTTTACATCACCATAATCACGTAAAATCTTTGTTAAATCATCTACAGAAAGTTGTTCTATTAAATCAGCGGCAGAAATCCCATCTTGAGACATTCTCATGTCCAGTGGCCCATCGCCACGGAACGAAAAACCTCTTTCTGGTTGATCTATTTGCATAGAAGAAATACCCAAATCAAATACAATCGCATCATACTTATCTTGCAGTTCGACAATATTAGAAAAAGGCTTTTGGACAAAAGTAAATCTATCGCCAAATTCCGCCTTTATATCTTCCACGTCTTTCAATACGTTTGGGTCTCTATCAAAAGCAACAACAAACGCGCCAGCTTTTAAAAACGCCCTTGTATATCCACCAGCACCAAACGTAGCATCTATGACCTTTTTGCCTTTTATGTCGCCCAAAGCATTAAGAACAGAAGTTAACAATACAGGAATATGTTTCATATTATTCAATCTCAACCTTTATACCCAAATTAACAAAGTCATTTGCGGTTGTTGCCCCCAATTCAACACCACCAGGTAACGCCATTGCTGCAACCTTGTCAGCCGCATGCAAGTTTAATACTACACGCGTATTTCCAGGTTTTAAAGCAACTATCGCTTTTTTTACATCGGCAAGCACTTCTTTACTATAAATATCCAACGTTATCTTTTTCGCAATTTTAGCAACCCATTGTGACAATGGCATGATAGAATCAACAAAAACAGAAACTCTATCGTCACGGTTAGACGTTTTACCAGAAATCAAAACAACGCTGTCATTAGACAAAATCTGCGCAAAATCCGCTGCAGACTGTCCGAAAGCGATTGCATCTATGTTACCATAGCTATCAGACGCATTTATAGTTATCATATCTTTGCCAGTTTTTGTTCTGCGTCTTGAAAAAGAATTTACGTTTGCAGCAATATTAACAGGTTTTCTGTCACCCAGCGATTCCAGTGTTGCGCTGGTAGCCAGCTTTGCACGAGATATTAAATGTTTGTACTGGTCAAGCGGATGCGCGGAAATATAAAACCCTAGTGCCGACAATTCATTTTCCAAGCGCTGTCCGAAAGTCCAAGGGGGTGTGTTAGGTAAATTCTTTTTAAGTCTGTCTTCTGCTACATCATCTTCTATTGTATTAGCAAACAAGGACAAAGAATTCGCCCCATCTTTAGACTTTGACGCATAAGACAATATCGCATCAGCGTTCATAAATATGGCCGCGCGATTTGGTTCCAAAGAATCTAAAACACCAACTTTGGCAAAAGCTTCTAAAATTCTTTTGTTCATTATTGGCGCGCAACGCTTTGCAAAATCAGTTAAATTTTTAAATTTACCGTTTGCATTACGCTCTGCAACAATTGCGTCCGTTGCAACAGTTCCAACGCCTTTGATAGCAGCCAACCCATAAACAATTTTACCGTTTTTAACCGTAAACAAAGATTCACTTTGATTTATATCAGGTGCAACTATCTGAATACCAAAATTAGCCTTTGCGTCATCTACAAATAATGCCAACTGGTCAGTATCATTCAAGTTACTTGACATAGATGCAGCTAAAAATTCTGGGGTATAGTTCGCCTTTAAATACGCGCACTGATTTGCAACGATAGAATATGCAATAGCATGAGATTTATTAAACGCATACTTTGCAAATTCTTTAAACTTTTCCCACAGTTCTTTTGCTTCTTCACGATTCAATGTCTGTTCTTTTTCACATCCGTCATAGAACTTTCCTTCTAGTTCATCCAACATCTTGGCGATTTTCTTACCCATCGCCTTACGTACGTTATCAGACTGACCACGAGTAAAGCCAGCCAATGCACGCGTTAATTGCATAACCTGTTCCTGATAAACGATAATACCATACGTTTCTTTTAATATAGGTTCTGCACGTGGATGTACATATTCAACCTTTTCATCACCATGCATACGCGCTATGAACTGAGGAATAAATGCAATAGGGCCAGGTCTATTCAATGCATTCAAAGCAGATATTTCCAAAAAGCTTGTAGGATGCATTTTACGCAACGTTTGCTGAACGAACGGAGCATCGAACTGGAATATACCTTCAGTTAATCCCGCTTGCCACAACCTCATTGTTTTTTCATCATCGGTTGGTATTTTATCCAAATCTATATTTATTCCGCGCGTCTGTTGAATAAGCTTTATTGCGTATTTTAATACAGCAAGTGTTTCCAACCCCAAAAAGTCGAACTTAATCAACCCAGCAGATTCCAAATAATGTCCATCAAATTGACACGATGGCAATTGGTTGGCTGGATCACGATAAACAGGGGCAATTTTTGTTGTAGGGCGGTCACCGATAACAACACCACAAGCATGCTGACCTAAATTTCGTAAAGAACCTTCTAAATCTTCTGCAACATGAACAACTTTGTCCATATCTTCATCTGTTTGTAAAATAGCTTGAATTTCTGGCGAAGAATCGACCGCAATTTTTAACGTTTTTGCGTCCTGCGGTATAAGCTTTGAAAGCCTGTCGGATTTAGAGTAGGGGATTCCATAGACTCGCCCAATATCACGTATTGCCCCACGCGCCTGCAGGCTACCAAAAGTAATAATTCTGCAAACAGAATCATGACCATACTTATCACAAATATAAGCCAAAACGCGCTCGATACCTGTCGGTTCAAAGTCAACGTCGAAATCGGGCATTGATATACGGTCAGGGTTCAAGAAACGTTCAAACAACAATCCATACTTTAACGGATTAACATGAGTAATTCCAAGTGCCCACGCAACGATAGAACCAGCACCAGAGCCACGCCCAGGCCCAGTCAAAATATCATTTTTTCTGCACCAATCAATATAATCAGCAACTATCAAGAAATAACCAGGGAATCCCATATTTATAATAACGCCCAGTTCAAATTCTGCCTGTTCATAATATGGCGCAGTATCTGTTATTCCGTGTTGTTCCAAATTCTTTGCAAGACCAGTCATTGTATGGTCACGTAACATTTGACATTCTTGCTCTAAATCATTACCGAAACGCGGCAATAATGGACGTTCATGAACATTTACAAAGAACGCACAACGAGTAGAAATTATAACCGTATTTTCTATTGCTTCCGGCAAATCAGAAAACAATTCCGCCATTTGTTCTGAAGACTTAAAGAACTGTTCTGACGATTTTCTAGGTCTATCAGGGTCTATAACTTTTGTCTGTCCCAACACACAGCTAAGGGCGTCTGCAGCCTCGTAATCTGTATCTGCAGCAAAGGCAACATCATTAGTTGCAACTATTGGTATATTTAAATCCTGTGCAATTTTTAGAAACTCTGGTTCAGTTTTTATTTCGTCTTCTAAACCATGTCTTTGAATTTCCATATAAAATCTATTACCAAAAATTTCTAAAAATTGCTTTGCATAGGTATAAGCAAGCTCGTTCTGCGCATTTAATATCGCCATTCCAATAGGACCAGTATGCGCCCCAGATAAACATATAATCCCAGCACTACGAGCTTTTAATTCATCAAACGTTATATAAGGTCCCAAATGATGGTTATCTTCACGCATATACATTATACGATTCAATTCACATAAATTCAGATAACCTTCATGATTCTGAGCCAACAAAACAATTTTTGAAATAGCATTTGCACGTAAAATCTTTGGATCAGCATTATGCTGATTTAAAGAAATTTCTATACCTATTATTGGCTGAACTTTATTTTTCGGCATAACATCTGAAAATTCTGCACATCCAGACATTAAATTAGTATCCGTCAAGGCACACGCAGGCATATCCAAAGCCTTGCACAAGTCAGGTATATCTTTTACTTTCAGTGTACTTGCACCGATAGAAAACCTTGAATGCGTACGAAGATGAATAAACTTTCTTTCCATGCCGCCACAATAGCAAAAAACTATACACTCATACAACCAGATATTTTTATTTATTAGGATTTTTTTATTGACAAGGTTTTTTAAACTAAAAAACGGGGTTTTATCCCCGTTTTTTTTAATGAAGCTTACCGCAACAATGTTTGTATTTCAAACCAGAACCACATGGGCAAGGCGCATTTCTTCTCGCTTCACCGGCCTGATTCAATGAGGCATCATGTTGTGCGCGTTCTTTTTCCGTTGCGGCAACATCTTCGCGCGTCAATTCCATTCTAGAAATATAAGAAACTGACATTATTTTGAAATTATTTATCGTATTCTTAAATAATTCCAACGCTTCACGCTTATACTCATACAACGGGTTTTTCTGCGCATACCCACGCAAGCCAATTGCAGTCTGCAGATAATCCATCTGTTGTAAATGACGTTTCCATACAGAATCAAGCGCCCCCAACATCATTTGACGTGAAGCCATTTGCATTAATTCTGGACCATATTTTTCCAACTGATGATTATATCTACGCATAGCTAAATTAAATAAAGTTTCATAAGCCTTGCGTTCATTTATAGTTTCATCTGTTTTCCATTTTTCTATATCTGTTATATCCAAAGCAAACACACGCAACATAACATCATGAATGCCTTGAGTATTCCAATCCATCGGATGAGATTTTTCTGGTATGTTGTTTTCACAAATCATTTCTACAACATCACCTATCATTTCCTTTGCCAACGGCGCAAGATCTTCAGAAACCATCAAATCATCACGTTGTTTATATACCACGCCACGTTGTTCATTCATAACGTCATCGTATTTTAACAATTCTTTACGCGATTCAAAATATCTTGCTTCAACGCGCTTCTGAGCTTTTTCCAGTGCCTTTGTTATCCAAGGATGAGTAATTGCTTCACCAGTTTTCAACCCCAACGTTGTCAACATACCATTTAGGCGAGCCGCCCCGAATATACGCATTAAATCATCATCTAATGCCAAGAAGAATTTAGAATCCCCAGGGTCACCCTGACGTCCGCTACGTCCGCGCAACTGGTTATCAATTCTACGAGATTCGTGACGTTCTGTACCAATTACGTACAAACCGCCAACTTCAAGAACTAATTTTTTATTAGCTTCTATTCTTTCGTATATTTCTTTCTTTTTCTTTTCAAATTCTGGATCTTCAACATCAAGCGCAGCAATTAAATCTTCTGCGTTACCGCCCAACTTAATGTCTGTACCACGTCCTGCCATATTTGTTGCAATTGTAACAGCCCCAGGCGCACCAGCCTGTGCGACTATCTTAGCTTCGGATTCATGGTGTTTAGCATTAAGAACGGCAGGTTCTATACCCAATTTCTTACGAACGATTGCCGCCAACTCTTCGGATTTTTCAATAGAAACAGTCCCGACCAAAACAGGTTGTTTACGCTGCATACATTCAGCAATTTGCTTTATAATTGCATCATATTTTTCTTCTTTGTTGCGATAGATTTCATCATGATGGTCTATACGTGCAACAGGTCTATTTGTAGGAATAGAAACCACACGCAAATTATATATTTCTTCAAATTCAGCAGCTTCCGTCATAGCAGTACCAGTCATACCAGACAGAGTAGGGTATAAACGGAATAAGTTCTGATAAGAAATGCTGGAAACCGTTTGGTTCTCTGGTTGAACCTTAACATGTTCTTTGGCTTCAATAGCTTGATGCAAACCTTTTCCAAAACGGCGTCCTGTCATAACACGCCCTGTAAATTCGTCAACGATAAGTATTTCACCGTTTCTTACAACATAGTTAACATTTTTCTGATATAAATGATGCGCTAATAAAGATTGCTGAATATGCATAACCAGCGGTGCGTTTTCAGAAGCATACAAATTATCACCAACCAACAATCCAGCTTCCTTCAACAAACGCGTAGCATTATCTACACCAGTTTCTGTCAAAGTAACATGTCTGTCTTTTTCGTCTTTCTTATAATCATCTGGCGCAAGCTTAGCAACAACAGCATCTACCTTTTCATATAATTCACTGGTATCCTCCGCAGGACCAGATATGATAAGAGGCGTACGCGCTTCATCAATCAAAATGCTATCAACTTCGTCAACAATTGCGAAGAACAAAGGACGCAAAACTTGTTGAGCCTTTGAAAACTTCATATTATCACGCAAATAATCAAAGCCTAATTCAGAGTTAGTTACATATGTAATATCACAAGCATAAGCGTTTCTACGTTCATCATCTGTCATATCATGCTGAATAATACCAACGGACATTCCCAAGAAACGATAAACCTGTCCCATCCATTCAGCGTCACGAGATGCCAAATAATCATTAACTGTAATAAGGTGAGCGCCTTTGCCATACAACGCCTTTAAGAATAACGCCAACGTAGCAACCAACGTCTTACCTTCACCAGTTTTCATTTCAGCAATTTGACCGTTAGTCAACACTATACCGCCAATCATCTGAACGTTAAAATGACGCAAGCCTATTGAACGAATAGACGCTTCACGGACAAGAGCAAACGCATCAGGTAAAATACTTTTTTCTTTTTCCCCATTTGCGATACGCTTACGCAACACGTCTGTCTGTGCCTTTAACTCTTCATCAGACATTGCATGATATTTTGGTTCTAAATCATTGATTAAAGAAACAACTTTGTCGTAAGACTTAACAATTCTGTCGTTTGCCGACCCAAGAATTTTTCCAATTACATTTTTTAACATACTTTTTCCTTATCTTTTCTTGAATGGTATAGCAATTTTGCGCCTTGCGGTCAAGATACTTTATGATATAATGCAAGCAAAGGAACAAACAAGTGTCAGAATGAACTTTTTTATTAATATTGGCACTTATTGGGGGAGGAATAATTATGAAAGAAAACGTATATCGACTCAGTCCATCTAATATAACCAGCGACGTATTTGTAATTGCACCCACACAAATTGAATACATAGCACAACTTTTTGGCGACAGCGTTGCGGATGCAATGAATATGCGTACATTTGCACAAAAGCTGCGTCAAATCGCTGAACAATCATTGGTAACAGCATTAAAAGCCGCAAAACATCAAGGCGAAAGACATTAAAATGCACTAAAAAATTTATAAAATAAAAAGCCCCGCAAAAGCGGGGTTTTATTAATCCATAGTATCATCATACAGTGAATATGTGGTACTGCCAGACTTTATTTTAAACTGACTGGTAATAGAAGTACTTAAGTTTCCATAGAACTGCTTACCATCAATTAATATATTCAAAGAAGGTATAGTCTTTTTACCACTACGTAAGTATAACGTACTATCGCCTATATGCAATAACCTTCCACAAGCTGCGACTCCCTCAGCACCTGTAGGTGAAAAAGGTGCATAATCAGGACAAACACTACAACCAGAACTCGGACTAGAAGAACTAGAAGTTACATAATGAGCCTCACTATACTCACCCGAAGGACATAACTGCACAGAAAAACCGTTAAACCATGAACCAGCAGGTATATTTTTTCTACACTCTTCAGACGACGTCGAACCTGGTCCTCCATCAGTCCATCCAGACGAACAATTAGAACAAGTTGACGTATTGTTATAATAAACATTATGACTACCTTTATAAGTACCTACAGGACAAATTTTCTTTCCTGACGACGACATATAATACCCAGCCTGTACACTCGCATAACAGTCTGTAATAGCATCCGAAGACGCGGCAGAATATGGATAGTTTGTAGGACAAGATTCAAGTCCTATATTTTCACCCGTAGTACCATAGTACAACTTTCCACCAGGACAATAACTATTTATTACCGAACTACAAGGAGTAAAAGGAAAAACACCATCGTCTAATTCATTACCAGTAACTGTCCCCTTAATATAACCCAAAGCCGGAATTGTAACATAACAATCTTGTTTACTATCCGAACCACTTGCTGACAAAGGATAACGAGTAGGACAAGCAATCTTATATGAAGATTCAGAGCTTGTAGGATAATATTTAAACGCCTTACAATAATATTTTTCAGAACATGGGTAAGTCGTCGGTGCATAAGATTCACTAGACCAGAAAGCCTCGGTTCCTGCAGGAATATTAAAATAACAACGGTTCTTAGACGTTGCGCCTGCAGCAGATGTAGGGAACCCCTTCGGGCAAGCAGTTCTCCCCTGATCAATAGAATCAGATTGTACATACGTCCCACCAGGGCAATAATAATTTGCCGTACAACGAGAACACGACGTAGTTTTAGAGGGCAAATAATATCCTGCAGAACAAGTAATAATTTTTTTCGGACAGTCCGTTCCCCCAGGACAAGAATAACCACTTCCATAAGCGGTACAAGGTCTACATGCATTTCCTGCTGTTGGTGTTGTATTACATGTTGTTGAGGACGAACTTGATGTCATATAATAACCATAACTACAACTTGTATATCTTTTATACGTAGGACATGAATATCCCGCCGCCAAAGCATCACTAATTATAAAAGCTGAAAAAAATACAAAAAAAACAGTAAATTTATGTAAAAACTTAAACATTTCCCTACTTCTTTTTCTCTTTTGTTACTAATTCTATAAAAAAAGCCTTACAACACGCAAGAGAAAAAACATATTTTTTATTTTTATTGCATTTTTTTTATATTCTACTAAAATTCTTGCACACAGAAATGCAGAGCATAGCCGTCATTATTTGACGGAGGAAAGTCCGGACTGCGTGGGACAGCATATCGGCTAATTACCGAGCGGAGCAATCCGACGATTAGAGCAACAGTGACGAAACGATTAAATTCGAGTGAAACGGGCAATCTCTATGCGCAGCAACTTCAAATAGGTCCCCTATACAGGTCCCAAGTTGGGGACGGGTAGAAGGCTTGACATTTTGTGGCAACACATTATGCAGATTAATTATGCTCACTACCTTGGTTAAGTTTAACAGACTGGGCCAGGGCAGGACAGAATCCGGCTTATCGCGTTTCTGTAAAATAAAAAAACGCCCAAAAGGGCGCTTTTTTTACATAACCTTTTCTTGACTTGGATAGAAAGTTAATTGTATTTTCTCCCACTTATCAAATTCATTTGCCGGTAACATTCTGAATGGCTGACAAACTTCTATTGCACGTCTAATTGTCTGCAAAACATAAGCAAAAGCAGGATCCGATTGCTCACGCGCAGCAGATTCAAACCAAACATCTCGAACAGTTCCATTTTTTCTCATTGTCAAATGTGCAACAGCACGAATGTTTTCTATGTCCTCATGAGAAGAATCTATCGTCCAACATCTTGTCATGGCAACACGTAACGCATCAACAACCGATACAGTAAGAGTACGATTCAAAGAAACAACTTCTCTATTTACCCTAACAACCGTTTTCTTCTTTTTAGGTTTTGGTGCTTCTTCTTTTGTTTCGTCTTTCGATATTTCGTCTTTTACTTCTTCTTTTTTTTCTTCTTTTTCTTCTGGTTCTACAATTTCTTCTACGACCGGCTCTGGCTTTTCTTCTACTAAACTAGGCGTTTCTATCGGTTCTTCCTGAACTTCTTCTGGTTCTTGTTCTTCTGTTTTTACCACCGGTTCTACCTGCTTAGCCTTTTCTTCTTGTGCAGGCTCTGGTTCCGGTTCTTCTTCTGGGTTTACATTATATAAAATGCTTTCATCCCCACTTACTTTCACAGAATCCAAATCTATTTCCATAATCTCAATTCTGTCTGGGGAAACAAGTTTAGCTCTGTCAACAACCACGATAAAGGACGTTATCATTATTGCAACAAGCAACAAATGCCCACAAACAGACATCAACAAGTTTTCAGAAGAAAATCTATCTGTTATCATATTCATTTTATTTTTCTATTTGCGTACGTAACCCAACGCGCTGGAAACCAGCATCTTTCAATTTACCCATGACAGACATGACCGCGCCGTAATCTGCGCTTTTGTCACCGTTTATCATTATTGTTAACTGAGCGTTTTCACCGCGCATTGCAATAACACGTTTTACAACATCATCCAATGCCAACTGAGTCTCACCGACGTAATATTTTCCAGCAGCATCTACGCTTATTTGAATAGCATGGTCATTACCAGACAAAGCAGAATTTCCTGCACGTGGCAAATCTAAATCGATACCAGTTGTAAGCATAGGTGTAGTAACCATAAACACCGCCAACAACACCGTCATGATATCAATCATAGGCGTTAAAGAAATGCTGGCATCTGAATTTCTTAATCTTCTACGAGACATATTAGCGAACCTTTATTTATTTTTTACTTTTGTAGTTTTCATTTCTTTACAAGATTCTGTCAACGTATCATATAAATCATCAGATTTTTTAGAAAAATATTGATAAGCAATCGCAGCAGGCACAGCAGCAATCAAACCCAATGCAGTTGTTCCAAGCGCTGTTGCCAAACCAGGGGCAATTACTCCTATACTTACAGATTGATTAACGCCAATCGAAGCGAAAGAATCCATTACACCCCAAATAGTACCGAACAAACCTATAAAAGGTGCAACATAAGAAACCATGGACAAAAACCATAAATTTCTATCAAAAGGTCTTATCAATTTATCTGCGATAACAGAAAGATTATCTGTATTTTTTACTTTTACAGGATTTCTTTTTTGAAAACGCCACAAGCGAATTTTTTCAATTATGATAGCCCAAGAAATAACACTGCCCAAAACCAAAACCAATGATATAAACAACGTCATCAAATCACCAGTAAACAATGTTGTTAATGAAAAAGTATTTGTCATTTTTTCCCCTTTTTATTTCATTTTAAGACAATTTTGTCATTATATTATCTGGTATTCTTTTTGGACGCAAGTCCGAACCGATATAAGCAATATTAATGTTTATTATAGCACAAATATCGCCATCTTTTACAAATTTTTGTTCTGCACCCAAAGATGCGGCACCAACTTTTGTTATCTGACTTTCAACATAAAAATCTTCGCCCAATTTCAAAGGTTTTATGTATTTTATATTAAGCTCTCGAACAACAAAACCTACATCACCATCAGGAAAATCTATACCCTTTAGCCACTGCATACGGGCGCGTTCTGCAACCTCTATATAACGCCCGTGATAAACTATACCACCGGCATCCGTATCAGCATACGCAACGGAAAAAGGAAATTTATGAACTTTCATTTTTACCTCTGTTACCCTAAATTAACCACACTACACCCGTACAAACATCCCGCAATTTATGCGCTTTAAATGTTTTTTACACAGGATTATTTTACAAGCCCTAAATGCGCATAACCAGATTCTGTAACAATTCTTCCACGTGGTGTGCGCTGAATAAACCCAAGTTGCATCAAATACGGTTCTATAACGTCTTCTATTGTATCTGCAGGTTCTGACAACGCTGCCGCCAAATTCTCTATACCGACTGGACCGCCTGCATAATGCTTTATAATTGTATTCATGTATTCTCGGTCAATTTCATCCAATCCGCAACCGTCTATATGCAACTGGACGAGCGTTGTTTTTATGGTATCTGCCGAAATATTTATTTTTCCTAAAGCAGCGGCAAAATCACGCGCACGTTTAAGCAATCTATTTGCTATACGCGGCGTACCACGCGCGCTTTGCGCCAACATCTCTGCACCAATTTCATCAATAGGCGTTCCCAAGATATTCGCACTGCGAGATATAATTTTTGCTAAATCCTTAGGCGAATAAAACGACAACCGCAAATCTATTCCAAATCTATCTCTCAATGGATTAGACAACAAACCTGTGCGCGTTGTTGCACCGACCAAAGTAAATGGGGGCAGGTCAATTCTTACGCTTTTTGCACTTGGACCCTCACCAAGCATGATATCAAGCTTAAAATCTTCCATAGCAGAGTACAAAACTTCTTCAATAGCCGTTGGCAAACGATGAATTTCATCAATAAACAAAACATCCATCGGTTCCAAAGAAGTCAATATAGCAGCCAAATCACCTTGTTTTGTAAGCATAGGTGCTGCAGTCGCCCTGAAATTAGTACCCAATTCATTCGCAACAATATGCGCCAGTGTAGTTTTTCCAAGCCCCGGAGGTCCATATAACAAAACATGGTCCATGGCTTCACCACGACTTTTCGCCCCAGATATAAAAACAGACAAATTCTGCTTTAAACTTTCATGACCTATAAAATCAGACAAGGCGCGCGGTCTGATAGAAGCAGCCATTTCATCAGGAATATTTGGATCTAAGAATCTATCGTTTGGTTGCACTTATTTTTACCTTTTACAACAATTTATTATCAGCGTTTTCACGGCCAACATAAGCTTTCAAGTCATTATACATCTGTCTTAAATCTGCCGGCTGCGAATAAGTTGCATCTGCATTTTTTACACGTATTGTTTCCAAATCTATCTGAGCCTGCTTTTTAAGAACCTGTGTTAAATGCGTTGCAAAAGCTTTTGCGTCATCAGATTCCGCAGCACCTTGCAATAACAAACCACGATTTGGACGAGGAGACAAGAAAGCAAAATCAGATACAGACGGGTCAGGGGATACCAAAGCAAAGCCAGAAACTTCCGGTCTACGCATCATAGCCTGTAAAACATACCAAGCCCCCAGTTGGTTACCAGCCAACCATATTTTATCGCTGTCTTCATTTTTATTCTGAATCCAGTCTATAACAGTTGCTATGTCCAACATATTTTCAGAAGTTGTACCTATAGAACCTTCCGAGTCATTAACACCGCGATAGTTAAAACGCAAAACGGAAAAGCCTATATCCATAAAAGCTCTGAACATAGCGTAAGAAACGCGGTCATTCATATGGTGCTTCTGTCTTGGATTGCCAGACAACACCACGGCCAAAGGCGCTGCCGGAACGGCAGATTTATGATAAACCGCATGCAATTTACCAGCTTCGCCTGATATTACGATATCCACCATTATTTCACCATCCTTTCTAAATAAAAATATAATTCCGTTTACTTTATAGAACAAACGACATACATTTTTCAATAAAAATATTTTTGTTTTGACATTGACGCAACGAATGTTCTAAGATTTGAAAGAGAGAAAAAGGGCTTTGATATGTCTAAATACGTTTTTACAGCATTTTTTACTTGTTTATTCATTGGTGCATCTTACGCGGCAACAGAGAACATAGTATACAACGACTTTCAAACAATTTACACAGAAACGCCTGTACAATCTTACTATGCGTATCCTGACGACCCTAACTTTATACCAGAAACAGAATTTATGCAGCGCGCCGACAGCGTAGATTATGACCAGAACATAATATATGCTCGCGAACAAGAAAGTGCATTACATCCGGGCGTAATGTTTGCAGACAGACCGATGATTATATGCAGAAATTTTGGTTGCACACGCTTAAACGACAGAATAACAAGAACATTTTTGTTCAACAGTTTGGCAAATATGTTCATGATGAATCAGTATTCTCGTTTATATATTTGTGAAGCCGACCCATTTTCTCGTGATTGCTTGCAGTCGGGGATTTCATTTCCTGTTCGCAGTGGCATAGCCAACGCTATGGTAAAAATACCAAAGGCAACAATATCTCAAGTAAATGTATCAACGGGTCTTTCAAAAGCTAGCGTCAGCATGACTTATGAATTTCTTGTTAATGGCATAGACAGACAATGCGAACCGACAGTTATGGACATAATGGTTCCTATTAATTCACAAGCGACGCTATCTAACCGTGAGTTTGCATGTAACATGACAAGTGACGGAATGAGCAATGTCTCATTACTGGTAAGCATAGACTATATTGACTTGGATTATGGGATTCTTGGTGGTTATTATTCTTTAGGAATGCAGGGTCCAACAACTGGTGGTGGCACGGGTTACGCACTGTTCAAGACAGAATTTACAACTGGTGGCATGCAGTTTCGTGCAGCAGTAAACACAGAAGAAGACATGCAAAGTGTTAATAATGCCATGCGGACAATCCAGCCGGGAGAATACGCAGTAGAACCACTAAAAAAATAAATTTAGTGCACTATATAAACTGTTATGAACAAAACTATCTTAATTATTGATGATGACGATATGTTGCGCAAAACATTGGCGCATGGTCTTAAAAATGAAGGCTTCGAGGTTCTTAGCGCAAATTCTGCAGAAGCAGGATTTGAAATTCTAAGCAAAATATCTGTTGACGCAATCGTCTTAGACAGAATGATGACCGGAATGGATGGGCTGACATTCTTAAAAGAATTACGCAAAAGCGGGAACCAAACTCCAACAATAATGCTAACAGCGATGACAGGTCCAGAAAATACTATAGATGGTCTTTCAAATGGTGCTGACGACTATTTATCAAAGCCGTTTCAGTTACGAGAATTAGTTTTGCGTCTAAAAAATATTATAAAGAAACAAAAAGTTTCTGACGTACCGCTTCCTGATGGTTTACTTTTTATAGACGAAGAATTTTTTATAAAAAATTTAGAAAATCTGTCGATACAACCAAAGTTGCTGGCTCTGTCTGGTGAAGAAAAAAAATTATTAAAAAGCCTTATAACACCGGTCGGAAACATCGCTGCAGCAGCGCCAATGGTTGCAAAACGCTTGCGCAACAAATTAAATGTTGTATTATCAAACCTAGACATAATAACAGTTCGTGGTCGCGGTTATAAACTTGTACAAGTTCAACCCGATAACGACAAAGAAAACGAGGCAAAAAAATGAGATTAATACCACGTTCTTTTTTATGGCGTACAATATTGATGATTCTTATACCGCTGGTAATCGCAGAAGTAATAATTGCCAATGTGTTTTTTGGCAACCACTGGTCACGTGTTCACGCAACATTAGCACGCAGCTTGACTGGCGAAATCGTAACCATGATGAATTTTATCGACAATAACGAAACGATTGCCATGCAATCTATGGCACGCGACATAGGCATAAACGTTTCAATTAACCCAAAGCTTAACCGTCCAAGCAAAAACGACAATGAATCTCGAGAGGCAGGTTTATTGGCTTCAGAATTATCAAAAAGACTTAAAAGACCTGCACAAATATATATAGATAAAGGTAAGCGCCTTGTATTTGTTGACGTACCTACAAAAGAAGGTCAAATTGCGACATTTGGTACATCTTTATACAGAATTTACTCAACAAGTACGGAAGTTTTCATAATATGGTTAATTGGTTCTATACTTATAGTATCAATACTAATTACTCCATTTATAATAATGCACACACGCAGCATCAGAAGAATAGCAAAGGCAGCGGGGCGCTTTGGCCGTGGATTAGACGCACCAGGGTTCCAGCCAACTGGTTCTAAGGAAATCCGTGAAGCAGCTATTGCAATGATAACGATGAAAGAACGCTTAAACCGTTATAATCGCACACGTACAGACATGTTAAACGCAGTAAGCCATGACTTAAAATCGCCTTTAACACGCATGAGATTGGCGGTAGAAACAGGTTCTGCTTCACAAAAAGACCTGTTGCGCGACATAGACAGAATGACGGAGATGGTGAATGGATACCTTACTTTTGCGCGCGGTGAAATGCCGGAAATCGAGCAAGCAACAGAATTACCAGCAATGTTACTAAGAATTGCACGCGATGCAGCACCAACAAAGAAAATTGAAACAGATTTTCCTGAAGAACCGGTGCAGTTTTATGCGCGTCCAATGGCTCTGGCTCGTGCATTCAGTAATGTAATAGAAAATGCGGCAAGATACGCAAAGAAAACTATTCACATTACAGAAAAGGATTCCGAAGAACAAGTAGAAATAATTATAGAAGATGACGGTCCAGGAATTCCAGATGACAAAAAAGCAGATGCACTGCGCCCATTCGTAAGATTGGATGAAGCCCGCAGCTCAAAGACAGGCGGAACAGGGCTAGGTTTATCAATTGCCCAAACGGCAATAGAAAACCACGGTGGTCAAATATTCCTAGAAAACAGTGAACTAGGTGGTTTAAAAGTAAGAATTATACTACCGATTGGATAAGGTATAATAATACCATACCGATTTTACTTGACTTTTCTGGTACAGCGGGGCATAATAGTACCGCTAAAAATTTAAAAAAGGTAAAAAACAATGGCAGCGACAAAATCGTTAAAGAAGTGTGAATTAGAAGCCAAATGGTATCTGATTGACGCAACAGATTGCACGCTGGGACGTTTGGCAGCATATACTGCAAACATTCTGCGCGGCAAAAACAAGCCTACTTGGACACCTAACATGGATTGTGGTGACCATGTAATCATCATTAATGCTGACAAAGTTGCTTTGTCTGGCAAAAAAGCAGATAAAACAAAATTCTTCTGGCACTCATTGTGGACAGGTAGTACGAAAGAACGTACATTGGGTCAGATGCGTGAAGAAAAACCAGAAAAATTGGTATTTAACGCAGTTAAACGTATGATGGGCCGTCGCACAGCAGTTGCATTGGCAAATCAACGCTTAACAAAATTACATGTTTATGCAGGTGCAGAACACAAACACGAAGCACAAAAACCTATCGTTATTGATTTTGCTAGCCTGAACCGTAAAAATAAAAGGGGCGAATAATGACAGAAGTAAAAAAGACTGCAACAAAAGCGGTAAAAACAACTAAGAAAGCTGCCCCAAAAGCATCTGCTGCAAAAGCGGTAGCTGATGTTAAATTGTCAAACGCAACATATGCAACAGGTAAAAGAAAAGATTCTGTTGCCCGCGTATATTTAACAGCAGGTAAGGGTTTAATCGTTGTTAACGGCGTACCAGTAAACGAATATTTCCGTCGTCCAGTATTACAAATGATTATCGCACAACCATTTGGTATCACAAAACGTGACGGTGCTTATGACGTACATGCATTCGTTATGGGTGGTGGTTTATCTGGTCAGGCTGGTGCTGTAAAACACGGTATTTCAAAAGCTTTGGAAAAAGTTGAACCAGAATTACGTAAAGCATTAAAGTCTGCTGGATTCTTGACACGCGACAGCCGTGTTGTAGAACGTAAACACTTTGGTCGTCACAAAGCACGTCGTTCAACACAGTTCAGCAAACGTTAATCGTTTTGCAACCATCGAAAAAAATCCGCATTTTTGCGGATTTTTTATTACACAAAAAATCAAATTAAGTTTATATTGCGTTTATAAAAAAACTGTGTATAATCATTCAGCAATTCTTATTTTTAGGGGAAAGCTATGTTCAAAAAAGAAAAAATTAAAGACTTACATTACTCTGTAAACGGTGTTATCTCCGCTGCAGACTTACAGGCAGCTGCCGATGAAATTCTGACAGAATACGGTAAAAAGGCAAAAATGCCAGGTTTCCGTCCAGGTCATATTCCTTTATCAGTATTACGTCAAAAATATAATGCTTCTGCATATGGTGAAGCTATTGACAAATTAATGAATAAAGACTTGAATGACTTTATTGCAGAAAAGAAAATCCGTCTGGCTGGTGCGCCAAAAGCGGACTTGGCAGGTTGGGAAATTGGTAAAGACGCTGAATATTCATTAGAATTTGACATTCTACCAACTTTACCAGAAATAGATTTGGAAAAATTCACAGTTGTAAAAAAGACAACCAAATTAGATGAATCTGAAGTAGAAAAGTCTTTGGAAAACATTCGCAAAAGTCGCAGCGTTGCAGAAAAACAAGATGAAAAATATGCAGCAGCAAATGGCGACACAGCTGTTATTGATTTCAAAGGCTTCTTGGGCGACGAAGCTTTTGAAGGTGGCGCTGCTGAAAAACATCATTTGATATTAGGTTCTGGCGCATTTATCCCAGGTTTTGAAGAACAAATTATTGGTCACAAAGCTGGCGATGAATTCGATGTAAACGTAAAATTCCCAAAAGAATATCACGCTGAACATTTAGCTGGTAAAGATGCTAGATTTGCAGTTAAAGTGCACGAAGTACGCAAACACGTTTTACCAGAATTAAATGACGAACTGGCAAAAAGTGTTGGTCATGAAAGCGTTGAAAAGTTGCGTGAACACATTCGTACAATAATAAACGAACAATATGAAGAAGCATCAAAACGCGAAATGCGCAATGAATTGTTAGAATTATTGTCAGACAAAGTAAAATTGGATTTACCAGAAACATTGGTAGACCAAGAATACAACATGGCTAAACAAGAACACGACCATACACACGCTAATTACGATGAAAAAACTTGCGATAAAGATCACAAGTGGGACGAAAAGAAAGAACGCAAAGAAGCGGAACGTCGCGTAAAATTAGGTCTGATTTTAGCAGAATGGGGTACCAAGAATAAAGTTGAAGTATCTCGCGACGACTTGCAGCAAGCAGTATGGGCAGAAGCATCTCGCTATCCAGATCCAAAACAAGTATTTGAATTCTATAACAAGAATCAAAACGCTTTGGCAATGTTACGTGGCATGATATTTGAACGCAAAGCATTAGACGCTATGCTGAGTCATGTAAAAACAAAAGAAAAAGAAGTAAAGCCTGAAGAATTATTTAAACAGGCAGAAGTTCGATAAAAAAGCGCCCGTTTGGGCGTTTTTTTATTATTTAACAAACACTTATTTATTGACTTATTTCTTTTGCAGTGCTAAGTTAAGCAATGTTTCGTTTAAGGAGTTATAAAATGAAAACGAATATAGCACCAATTTTTGTATTGCGTGAAATATGCCTACAACAAATTAGTCCTAATTATTATAAATCACATCAAGACGTTATAAGACGTGCGTCTTTGGCGGCTCAAGAATATGTAACATCTGGAAAAATTAAAGAGTATAACTATTCTTTAGGTAAAAATTTCAGACAATTACCAGGCTATCTCGCTGTACATGAAAAATTCAATTTAAAATACCCAATGAATGATAATGATTCAATTCCAGTGCAGGGTGTGAATGCTGGTTTGGTTATGGATTTATCGCATTCTTTCTTGAAAGACAAAAGCAACGCAATTATAGACGAAGCTGGTAACATAATCGATCCAAACAAAGCTTGTTTCTCTGAAGTTTTAAAAGTATATCAAAACACAAGCTCTACAGGTATACCAGCAGACGCATTAAAAATAATGTCTAAAAATCAATTTACACAAATATTAGATTCTTTAAGACAAAAAACGAAATAATACCAGCCCCAAAAGGGGCTTTTTTTATTAGCTAACCTAACTTGCTTTTGTTATCATAAAACACACCTAAAGGAAGAACAATGAAAGCATATTTAGACATATTGCAAAATATTTATAACAACTGCAAAGACATACGTAACAACAGAACCGGAATTCCAGATATTGGACTTGGAGCGGGCGCAGTATTTATACACGATATGAGTATGGGTTTCCCTTTAATAACAACAAAACAAATGGGATTAAAAAATATTGCGACAGAACTAGAATTTTTTCTACGCGGAATAACCGATAAAAAATGGCTACAAGACAGAAATTGCCATATCTGGGATGAATGGGCCAATCCCATAAAGGTAGAACAAAAATATAATATTATCAAAAGAGGTTTGCAATTATCTGATAGCGAGCAAAAAAAACTTCGTAATTCCATTATGGATGAAGAACGTGATTTAGGCCCAATATACGGTTTTCAATGGCGTCATTTCGGTGGAAAATATAAATGGAATCCAAATAATCCAGAAATGAACTTTGATTTAAGGAACCCTGGAATAGACCAAGTAAAGAACGCTATTGAAAAATTAAAAAACGACCCAAACGACCGCAGAATTATAGTCAGCGCATGGAATCCAACAGCAATACAAGAAATGGCTTTACCACCATGCCACATGATGCATCAGCTGGTCGTTCGCGATGGGAAGCTGTCGTTGATATGGACACAACGCTCATGCGATATGTTCTTAGGAATTCCTTATAACATCGCAAGCTACGCTTTGCTATTACTATTGTACGCAAAAGAAGCAGGATTAAAACCAGGAATATTAAAAGGCGAATTACACGATACCCATATTTATACAAATCACTTACCACAGGTCAAAGAGCAATTATCAAGAGAACCTAAGCCTCTTCCAACGGTAGAAATACCAGACGAAAATTGGCAAGGTATGCTGAATTGGCAAGCCAAAGACTTTGTGCTAAAGAACTACTTACACCATGAAAAAATAAAAGGTGCAGTTGCAAGATAAAGCACGCCCCCTAACTTTACAGAGGTGCGTTTTATTTATATGAAAAACCTTGCTTTTTCAAAAAAAATCACTTATAATTGCTTCGATTTTGCGGGTGGGCGCATTATCAGTCCGATTAACCCCACAAGACCTCGCTGTTTCTAAAGAATAATTGGCGATGGCAAGCTTTGTATGAAATTTCTCTTATGAAAGATTTATCCAAAGATTTATTTAACCCTGTATCTGGCGAAGACTTTGTTCAGATGTTCAATCAGAACTATGGCAACCAAGAAACTTTGCAAGGATACGCAACAAAAGGTACAGTCAAAGATATTCGTGGCGACTTTGCCATGGTTGACGTTGGCTTAAAATCAGAAGGTCGCGTACCATTAAAAGAATTTGGTGCATCCGTACCATCTGTTGGCGATATCATTGACGTTTTCGTAGAACGCTATGAATCTCGCGAAGGTACAGCAGTTCTTTCTTACACCAAGGCTCGTGCTGAAAAAGCATGGAAAGAATTGGAAAAGACTGTTGCAGAAGGTATCGATCCAGAAGGAACAATTATCGACGTTGTTCGTGGTGGTTACACAGTTGACATCAACGGCGTATTCGCATTCATGCCATCTTCACAAGTTGACCACAAACCTATCCGTGATGCAAAATCTTTGATTGGCTTGAAAGACAAATTCCGCGTATTAAAAATGGACGCTTTGCGTACAAACGCGATTGTTTCTCGTCGTGCTATCCAGGCTGACACTATTGCAGCTGCACAGAAAGAAGCAATGAAGAATATTGAACTTGGTGCTGTTATCGAAGGTACAGTAAAGAACATCACAGATTACGGTGTATTTGTTGACTTAGGTGGAATTGATGGTTTGTTGCACGTAACAGACTTATCATGGAAGCGCGTAAATCACCCACGTGAATTAGTACACGTTGGCCAGAAAATCAAAGTCAAAGTTATACAGTTCGACCCAGAATCTCATCGTATTTCATTGGGTGCAAAACAGTTAGAAGAAGACCCATGGGAAAATGCTTCTCGTGCATTTAACGTAGGCGATACAGTAACTGGTAAAGTATCTTCTTTGACAGATTACGGTGCATTCATTGACTTGGGCAACAACATAGAAGGCTTGGTACACATGTCTGAATTGTCTTGGACAAACAAGAACATTCACCCAAGCAAAGTTCTGCAAAATGGTCAAGAAATCAACGTTGTTGTATTGGGCATAGACCAAGACAAACGTCGTATTTCT
>CASEZC010000012.1 GCA_949292385.1 uncultured Pseudomonadota bacterium | reverse complement strand
GTCGGGGTGTAGCTCAGCCTGGTAGAGTACTTGCATGGGGTGCAAGGGGTCGCAGGTTCGATTCCTGTCACCCCGACCATTTTTTATGCTTTTTTATAAGGAAGCGAACCTGCGAAAAGCAGGTTTGAATCGCAGACACAAGGTAGACGGAGTATGCCGTTTTGCAAAGCAAATGTGTCAAGGTGGCGAAGCATTCCTGTCACCCCCGACCATTTTTTTATTTCACTATTTTTTCATTGATTTTTATGGATTGTGTTATATAATTTATTGACAAAAGAGTTTTATGTTTATGAAAAAAACAATGTTTGATATTATCAAAAAGCAAAATGGAGAGCGTTTTGCAAAGGCTATTCGTAATTACGATAGTGGTATTTTTGATATACCAAATATTGATAAAATAGTACGTTATGCCGGACGTGATGCAGAACCTATTATGAATTATTTGATATCTCTAAAAAATATTAAAATAATAGAAAAAAAAGAGCATCAAGACCCAATAGAATTATTAGATAAAGCTGGCTATAATGCGTATGTTGTTCATAATCTTGCGGAACAGAACGCAATTAGCGGATATTTTGAACCGTCGGAAAGATTGTGCACTTTTAGTGATGATACCAGATTTAAAAGATATTATATCATCAATGCCGTACGGAAAGATGTTGATAATATTAGGCGTGCTGACTTTGATAAACCGATGCGTGAAGACAAATACGGTACGTCTGTTATATCTATTCAAATTTTAAAAAGTGGTGGATTTATAAGTATAAAAAACAGATATAATCATACAGTAAGTAATCCAGATAATACGTTTAATTCTTGCCCTGATAATATCATAGATGGGCTTTCTGATGCGCTAAGAAGTTATTTTAATGTTGATTTTTCTGCTCAAAAAACTGATTTGCCAGAAGGATATGTATTACAGAATAATCGTATTATAAAATATAACTATGAACATAATAATATTTATGTTGGCGACGGTTTTTATGCGAGTGACGGTAATATTACAGAAATAAATAAAAGCAGTGAAATATTGTTAGATACTATTTTGTTTAATTTGCAGACAAAAGAATGTCGTGATGTTACGCAGTTTTTTTATAAAGATGTTTATTCTGAACGTCTTTTTAAAAAAGTTACAAAAGATAAAAAGATTAGCATAAGAAAAAATTCTGATAAAACTTATTCTTTTTTTGCGGACAATATTCAAATTGCGGTATTGTCGGAAAGTAAAATCATATCTTTGACTCTGCCCGGTATAAAAGAAATAAATGAAGTGAACAATTTTGGTTTTTATATTCGTTCTTTGAATTTACCTGATGTAGAAGTCATAAATGACAATTTCTTTACGAATAATGAATGTTTGTCTGAATTTATTGCGCCGAAGTTAAAAGTTATAAGAAACAATTGTTTTGAGAAAAATAAAGAATTAAGAAAATTGGAACTGCCTGAGTTAGAAAAAATTGGAATTAGTGGGTTTTTATTTAACGAAATTTTATCAGAATTATATTTGCCTAAATTAAAGGTTATGAGGTCGAATTGTTTTTTTAATAATTTAAATTTAAATCGTTTGGATTTTCCTTATCTAGAATCTATGGGAATGCGATGCTTTTATCAAAATATGAATATAAGTGACTTAAATACGCCAAATTTGTTAGAAATGGATGATGAGTGTTTCCGGTCAAATGAAAAATTAAGCAAACTAGAGTTGCCAAAATTGGTAATAATGGGGGCTGATTGTTTTAATCATAATGAAAAAATATCAGAGCTGTTTTTACCTAAATTAAAAATTATGAAAACAGGATGTTTTAGTAGCAATTTAGAATTAAAACGTCTTGATTTACCGTCCTTAGAACGCATTGGAAGTATGACGTTTTATAAAAATGCACATATTTATGAATTTAATGCGCCAAATTTACAAATCATGGAAAGAGATGTTTTAAAAAATAATATCGCATTGCGTTCTGTTAATTTTCCAAAGTTAAAAGTAATGTATGAAAAATGTTTTGAAAATAATAAAAATTTGTTAGCGTTAAATTTACCAAATTTGAAAGCTATCGGGCCGGATTGTTTTAAGAATAATACTTTTTTGTATAAAGAAATTTATAAACATGTCAATGATAGCGGGGAAGTAAAAAATGGTGGAATTGTTATCGATGCATTAGAATCTTACAATAAGATTGTGGGTGGGTTTAAGGCAATAAACAGTCAAAAAACTAAATAATATAATTTCATAATTATTTGATTTTTTTCTTTGCTTGATTTAAAATTTCTCTGTTTAAAAAAGGAGAATGGATATGTTTGTAACAGAAAAATTAAAAACATTCTCTTGGGTAAATGTAGGTAACCCAGACCATGAAGATTTTGAAAAACTGCAAACAGAATACAAAATAGACGAAGATACTATATCTGACATTCTTGACCCAGACGAACAGCCAAGATTGGAAGTAGAAGATGATTATAAGGTTATTATCGTCCGTTTCCCTATTATTAATCGCGAAATTGATACTCTTTGGCATACCGAGCCATTGTCTATAATTTATTCTGCTAATCGCGTTATAACCGTTTGTCGTAAACGTTGTGACTTGCTGGATAAAATTAAGAAATTTGAAAAAACCTCCAGAGAAGAATTTATTTTAAATATTATTTATTATATCGCTGAATCTTATTTGCGTTCTTTGAAAGAATTAAATAAAAAAGTTATGGATTCTAAAAAGGTTCTTTTAGAACGCGTAAGAAAAAAAGAATTGCTGAATTTGTTAGAAGTTGAAAACAGTTATACGTTATATATGGCCGGTTTAAAAGGTAACGTTGCTGTGTTGGACAAGCTTGAAAAAGTTCGTGGTTTCGTTAAAACAGAAGAAGCAAAAGAACTTTCCGAAGATGCAAGAATCGAATTATCTCAGGGTATGGAAGTCGTTACGTCTTATAGTAAAATGTTAAAATCTGTAAAGGAAACCTTTGAAAGCGTTATTAATATGGATTCGAACACTTACATTAATCGTTTGACTATGTGGAATATTATACTTGTTGTGCCAACAGTAGTCGTTGGATACTATGGTATGAATGTTAAATTGCCTTTCGCTGACAATGCACAAACGGCAAATATTATATTTATACTTATTATGGTTCTGTTGTTGGGGTTTGCAATGTTCAGTCTGATAAGACGCAGAGTGTTATAAAAAACGCCTAAAAAGGCGTTTTTTATTTGTCTTCAAGGGCTTTGATAATCATAGTGATATTATCGTTTACATCACCTTTTACATCAACGTCAGAGAATTTTATATTCGGTACATTCTTTAACCAGTTTATTGCAGGAATGGTTACTGTCCAGAATATATTTAATCTGCGTTTTATAGTATCAATGTTTGCATCGTCTGCACGACCGCCCCCTTCCCTGATTCTTTTTTGTATTCTTTGAATCATTGTTTCTTCGGGAACGTCCAAATAAATAACGTGTATGTCCGCCTTGTCCGCATAATTGTTAACAAGCCATTTCGCTTGTTCCGTTGTTCTTGGAAAGCCATCTAAAATAATGTCTTGATCGGTGTTAATGTTTTCAGAAACAAGACTTAATAAATCTTCTTCTGGTACAAGTTCACCGCGAGCCATTATATCGGCAATTTTTGTGTTTGTTTTTGCTGATTCTCTTAATAAAGCACCAGTTTCTATGTGTTTAAACGGGTGTGTTTCACAAAGCATTCTGGCAAACGTGCCCTTCCCAACGCCTTGTCCGCCCATAAGTACAATTATTTTTTTCATATCTAATACTATACCACAATGTAAAGAACCCGACAAGTAAATCGGGTTCTTTTTTAGCAAATTATAAGAAGTTTTTATTCTTATTTTTTGCTGTTTTCAATTGCAGCACCAAGAATGTCGCCTAATACAGAACCGCTGTCGGCCTGGTTAGAATATTCTTTTACTGCTTGTTTTTCTAATGTTACCTGCAAAGCGCGGATAGACAATTTTACAGTGTTGTTATCTACTGATACAACAGATGCTTCAACTGTGTCGCCAACATTATATTTGCTGGTGTCTTGTTCCGCTTTTTCACGTGACAGGTCTGTACGACGGATAACGCCTTTGATATCGTTTGGCAATGCTAAAATCAATTCGTCAGGTGTTATTTCAGATACTGTACCAGATACAACTGCACCCTTCTTGATAGAAGCAGCGTTGTTGTCAGCACCTTCTGTCAACTGTTTGATACCCAAAGTGATACGTTCTTTTTCTGGGTTGATGTCTAATATCTTTGCTGTAACTTCTTGACCACGAACGAATTTTTTCAGTTCTTCTTCGTCCAATTTGTTCCAAGACAAGTCAGATATGTGTACCATACCATCTAAGTCTGGTGTTAATGCAACGAATAAACCGAATTCTGTTGTGTTCTTGATTGGTCCTGTAACAACGTCACCAACTTTGTGAGTTTCTGCAAATTCTTTCCATGGATTTGGTTGCAATTGTTTGTAACCCAAAGAAATACGACGTTTGTCTTGGTCTATGCCCAATACAACAACGTTGATTTCTTGACCATTTTGCAGAACTTTGCTTGGG
>CASEZC010000011.1 GCA_949292385.1 uncultured Pseudomonadota bacterium | reverse complement strand
TTTTGGTTGGGGCGCACGGATTCGAACCATGATAAAGAGAACCAAAATCTCTTGTCCTACCATTAGACGACACCCCAAAAACAAACTAGATTATAAATATTTTTATCTTTTTTGCAATAAAAAATAAAAATATTTAATTTTTCCCCTTGTAATTTAATTATTAAAACATATAATAATTCAGGTTTTTAACGATTTTGTTTTTCTAGACTACTATAAAGGATAAAATTATGGCACGCAAGGAATTTATTCGGCTTTTTGAATCGAATATTCTTATATTTGATAAGTTGGCCGATAAGCTAAGAAAAGACCCAGCTCAAATTTGTGGACATCCAAGACAGCAAATCAGTGTTTTGGTGCGTTTGCATTTAAAGGGTCGTGCTATGTTAAAAGATATTGCACGAAGTGAATTTGTTACGACGCCAAATCTTTGCGCTACTTTTAGAAAATTGGAACGAGATGGTTTGGTTGTAAGGGCTGTTGACGAAGAAGACAGAAGAAATACTTGGTATTCTTGTACCGAAGCTGGTGATGAATTGGCTCGCGTTGCTTTAGAGGCTTTTCGTAGCGCAATAGAAAAACTGTTTGATAATTTAAGTCGCGAAGATGAAGAAGTATTAACTCAATCGTTAAAAAATATAAATAAAGTATTAACAAATATGGAGCTTGGTAATGCGTAAGTTAAGCGGTGTGTTTTTTGCTTTGTGCGTTTGTCTGTTGGGACAAGACGCGTTTTCAATGGATTTGTCTTTAAATGATGCCATCGAAAAGATTTTAAATGAATCGCAGGATTTAAAAAAGGCGGATGCTAATGTAAAGAAAGCGGAAGCGTCTTTGGATGTAGCCAATTCAAATCGTTGGTTTAATATCCAGGGTAGCGCATCGTATATGAATTTAATAAATGTTGAAAATCCTACGAAGTCTTATGGGGTTGATTTGCCACCAGAATTGGGCGGTTTAATTGCAAAGTTTACTGGTGCGCAGGTAGATTATTTGGATGTTCCAGATAATATTTTTATGGCTGGTGTTTCAGTTACACAGCCTATTTATACTTTTGGTAAAATAGGTAACGCAGTTGATGCTGTAAAATCGGCTATAAAAATGTCTGAAGCAGGGCGCGAGCAAACTGTTCGTGAAGTAAAATATGCTGCAGCTGATATTTATTGGACAGCAAAAATGACTGATGAGATTGTAAAAATTTCTCAACAAGATTTAAATCAGGCAATTGCGGCTAAAAAAAGTTTGACGTCTGCCGGTCGTGCAAATCGCAGTAATTTGGTAAAGATAGAATCTGATATTGCTACAAAAGAAATTAATTTGTCTGACGCAAAATTCAATCGTGATACAGCACACAGAATGTTAAAGATTCTTGCTGGCATTGATATGGACGAAGAATTGGTGTTAACAGAAGAGTTCCCAGAAACGTTTGCTGATTTAAATGCTGGTGAATTAAAAAGTACGCCACAGTGGGAGATATTAGAAGAACAAGTTGCGATGTATGAAAAAAATGTGAAGGCGCAACGTGCAGGAGCTTATCCTACTTTGGCGGCAACGGCATCTTATAGCTACATTGCTATGGATAAAGATTTTGATAATATGTTTAATCGAGATAATATGCAATCTGCATACTGGGGGTTAGCATTGCAAGTACCTATTTTCAGTGGTGGTTTGCACAGAGCTAATGCAACTGTAGAGGCGATGAATGCCGAGGCTGCTCGTCAAGATTTGGATAAAGCAAAGAAGATGACAACCGAAGAATATAATCGAGCCATTGAAAAATATAATCATTTACGTGGTAATTTAAAAGACTTAGAAAACGCCAGAAATTTAGCTGCAAAAGCATACAGTTTTTCGCGTGATCGTTTTGCTGCGGGGCAGACATCAGCGATTGAATTAGCAGAGGTTTCTGCTGGGCTTTATCAGCTAGATATGGCTTTGTTAAATGCGAAGTATAATATTTTAATGTCTGCGGAATCTGTAAAAAAGTTGGGTGAATAAATATGGAAAAATTGAAAGAAAAGGTATCTTCGCCAAAAGGAAGAAAGCTTGTTTATATCGTATGCGCTGCTATCTTGTTAGGTTGGGTAATCTTTCGTTTTGCAGCGGTTGCGTCTGAAAATTCTTTGTACGTTTTCAACGCCAGTCGTGTTGCAGCCGATGTCGGTGCGCCTATTCGGGCAGTAGAAGTATATAAGAAGACGGATGTTTTAAAAGAACCGATATCTGTAAAAAATAATCGTGCTTATGTGTCTGGTTCTCGCGTAGATAAATTCAGTGCTGGTCAAAATATTGGCGATGGAAAGATTATTTCTGTTTCAGCAAATATAGACTTGGATTCAGGAATGCATGTTATAAGAACGCGTGGAGTGTCTGACGGTTTGCAATATGCAGAATTCGTTGGTAACGGTTATTTTGTTCCTGCATATGCGGTTAATAATGAAAGTGTTTTTGTCATAGAAGATGGCAAGGCAGTTTTGCGTGATGTAAAAGTAGTTCGTCAAGATTCCGAAACTGCATTTATATCAGAAGGTTTATCAGACGGAGACAAAGTTATTTTATCTAAGGTAAAAGCCGGCGATAAAGTTCAGGCGAAATAACCGCAAAATTTTTAGGGAGTTAAATTATGTTAAAGTTTTTTGTTCGTAGACCGATAACAACATTAATGTTTGTTTTGTTTTGGGTCGTATTAGGTTTTGTATCTTTCCCAAAGATGAATATAGAACGTACGCCAGCGATAGATTTTCCTATGGTAACGGCTACATTCGTATACCCAGGTGCTTCACCTGCTGAAATAGAATCGCAGGTAGTAAAAAAGGCGGAAGATGCTATATCAGAAGTTTCTGAATTAAAGAAGATAACATCTCAGGCGTTTGAAAACGGTGCTTTTGTTATGGCAGAATTTAACCTTGGGGTTAACGTAAATGATAAAGCAACCGAAGTTAAATCGAAATTAGACGCATTATCATCAGAATTTCCAGATGACTTGAAACAACCTGTTGTAGAAAAGTTAAATCCTTTGCAGGAATCAGTTGTAGACGTTGTGTTAAGTGGTGCGAATCCTCGTGATATAGAAGAATATGTTGATAACACTTTGTCTAATAAGATTACCGCAATAAAAGGTGTTGCAAGTGTATCTGTCTTTGGTGGCGAACAACGTGCCGTCAGGGTTGAAATGAATCCTGAATTAATGGCGTCACGTGGTATTACAGTTATGGATGTTGTTTCTGCGCTGGGAATGCATAACTTGAATGTCCCTGGCGGTAAAATAGAAACAGGTACAGATTCTTCGAATGTTCGTTTTATAGGTGAATTTCAAGATGTTTCTGAAATCTCGAATTTACGTTTAACAACAGCTGAAGGTCAGAATTTTAAGTTGGGCGATATCGCCACTGTTACTGACGCAGCACGAGACATAGAAACTGGCGCGCGTTATAACGGGCAAAAGGTCGTTATTGCATCTGTTGTAAAATCTTCAGACGGAAACGCGATAAAAATATCAGAAGCTTTGCGTAAAAAATTACCAGATTTACAAGCTGATTTAGATTCAAAGTTTCCTGGTGCAAAAATGGAGATAATATCTGATTCATCGATTGCGGTTGCTGATGAAACGTACTCTACTATAGAGGGTATTATACTTGGGGTTATCTTTACTGTTTTGGTTTTGTTGGCGTTTACACGTAACTGGCGTTCTACAATTATTGCAGGTGTTGTTATTCCAGCGTCTTTGATAGCAGGATTCTTCTTCATGGACGGCAGTGGTTTTACAATTAATGCTATGACTTTATTGGCATATTCTTCTGCGCTGGGAACGTTGGTATCAAATGCTATTATTTTGATTGAATCAGCTTTACAAGAAATGCGAGCTGGGAAAAGTCCGGAAGATGCCGCTGTTGATGGTACCAAGAAAGTTGCTGTATCCGTTTTAGCAGGTGTTGGGACTAACGTTGTAGTGTTCTTGCCATTGGCATTTATGGGCGGAATTGTAGGACAGTTTATGGTCCAGTTTGGTTTAACAGTTGTTTACTTAACGTTGTTGTCATTACTGTTCTCGTTCACTTTGACGCCTATGATGATTGCAAAGTTCTTGCGTTTAACGGGTGGTAATAAAAAAACTGTTAAAACTGTTTCCGTAAAACAGGAGAAAAAAGAAACAGAAAAAACAGGTTTACGTAAGTGGTTTGACTTTCAATATTCTAATCCTTTACGCGTAGTTATTCTTGCAATTGCAGTATTGCTGGGTTCTGCAATGCTGATGAAGTTTGTAGGTAATGAATTTGCACCGTCAACCGATACAAACGAAATAAATATAACTGCACGAGCACCAATGGGGGCAACGTTTGAAAAGTCAGAAACGATAGCAAAACAAATGGAAGAAGTTTTGCAAGATTTTGATGAAGTAAAATCTACGTCAATAAAAATAGGTGAACGTGGTTTACAAAATATTTCTGTAAAAGTAGAACTTGTTGATGTTGAAGACAGAAGTGTTTCTGATAAAGAACTTGCACGTCAGATGTTGCCAAAGTTGGCAGAAATACCTGATGTAGAAATTCAGATACGTGCTGGTCAGAGCATGTCTGGCGCGGGTGTATCTTCTGATATAGTTTTAAATATAACAGGTCAAGATGATGCGAAACGTGAAGCGTACGCAAGTCAGCTGTTAGAAATGATAAATCAGATACCAGAAGTTCAAAGTGCGGTATTTGCGCAACAGGAACCAGGCCGTGAAACTCGTTTTGTTCCAGATGAAGACAAGATGAATTTCTGGGGTGTAAAAAACTCTTATGCAGGTTCTACATTGCGTACAGCTTTATACGGTAATGATGACTACAAGTATAAAGAAAACGGTGAAGAGTATCCTATAATTTTGGAATTTGCACGTCCGTTTAAAACAAGTGCTATGTTTGACAGTGTGTATGTAAATTCTCAAAAGGGTATGGTTCCTTTGTCTGAATTGGGTAATGTAGAAATAACACGTGCTACACCAGATATACGCCGTTTAGATAAAGAAAGAATAACAGAAATCGATATAAATATCGGTAAGTCAACTATGGGGCCTGTACAAAAGAAAATAGAAGCAGCAATTGCTAAAATAGACTGGGATGCAGGTTATGGTGCAGAATTTGGTGGTATGTCAGAAATTCAGGATGAAACAACTGGTGAAATCGGCAGTGCTTTCTTCTTGGCGATAGTACTTACTTATATGTTGCTAGCAGCTATTATGAATTCGTTGGCACATCCATTTACGATTGCTACGTCTATATTAACAAGTTTCGCAGGTGTTTTCGCTTTGCTATTCTTGTCTGGTGCGTCAATGAATGTTGGAGCTATGTTAGCGTTCGTTATGTTGGTTGGTTTGGTTGTAAATAACAACATTTTATTGCTTGAACCTACAATAGGCAGAATATCAAAAGGTGAAAACGCTAAGGAAGCCTTGTGGGCAGAGTTGAAAGATAAAAAGTCTATGATATTGATGACATCTATCGCGGTTATAACAGGTATGTTGCCTCAGCTTTGGAGTACGGATGGTATGAAAGTTGCTATGGCTGCTGTTATGATTGGAGGTATGTTGGCAAGTTTAATATGGACATTTACTTTAACGCCGGCGTTGTTCTTCTTGATAGAAAAAGCACGAAATAGCTTGAAACGTAAAAAGTAAAAAAAACGGGTTTAAATACCCGTTTTTTTATATAAAGATAAAAATTGCGGTGTAAATAAAAGCTTGTTATAATTCAAAAATCTAAAAAGGATTAATATAAATGTTAAAAAAAGAAGATATAGTTGTATTTGATTTCGATGGAACCTTGTCTGCAAAGGACTCGAATGTAGAATTTGGTAAATATTGCTTTAAGCATTCTTTAAGACCTTGGTTTTTTCTGCCTATAATGGGCGTTGCATCTATTGCTCGTTGGTTAAATCCAGCTGGTATGTGGTGGCGTAAAAATATAAGATGCTTTGTAACGCCACAGATGGTAAAAGATTTTGCGCCAGATTTTATTAAACAACATAAGCGCGAGCGTTTTGGTTGGGCAAAAGAACAGGTAGAATCAGAACGCAGGGCAGGAAGAAAGGTTATTTTGGTTTCTGCCAGTCCAGAATACTTAGTTGTTCCATTGGCAAAGGATATGAAATTTGATGCGATATTGTGCTCTAAAATGAATCCTAAGAAACCTTGGAAGCACGAGTTTTTATGCTGGGGTCCAAATAAAGTTTATGCAATGGACGAATGGGCAAAAGAAAATAAGATAATACCTCATGTTGTTCGTTCTTATTCTGATAGTAAAACAGATATGCCTATGATGGAGATTGCGGATGAACAAGTATGGGTTGATAATAAAACCGGTTTAAGAAAAAATGCCTGCTGATGTCAGGCATTTATTTTGTTATAGTTGTTATTATGATAATAACAGACGTTTTATATGATTTAACTATTGGTGTTACCGGTGCTATTATTGGTGCCTTTATAGTTGGTATGTTAAGCAGGAAGAAAACACGAAGGTTGTCTAATCAGATAGTTCTTGGGCAAAAGGATTTAGAAAGTTTGCGTCTGGAAAACAATAGATTGATAGAAACGATAAAAAATAGAGAAGATAAAATTTTAAAGTTGCAACAAAGAATACTTAAAAAAAAGACACAGAAATGAATCTGTGTCTTTTTTTAATCTTCTCCGAAATCCATGTCTCGCAATTTTTCTGCGCGTGGTGTAACTTTATTAACAGAAGTTTGTAACATTTCTATATCGCTGGCGGCTTGTGAAAAATGTTGTTGTACTTTACCTGCACGCTCAGATAATCTAGACAAATCGGTCAATAATAAATCTAATTCTTTCTTTATTTTATTAGCAACGCGTTTTATTTTTATATCAGACAATACTGCACGAATTGTATTAAGTGTTGCCCATAATGTAGACGGGGATACGATAAAGACTTTTCTTCTGGCAGCATATTCAATTGCGCCCGGGAACTGCCGGTGTAATGATTCAAATATAGATTCAGATGCAATAAACATCATCGCACTGTCGGCTGTTCTACCGGGTATTATATATTTTTCTGCGATTGCATCAATGTGCTTGCGAACGTCCAGTTCAAATTGCTTTTTGGCCATACCGTCGTCTTTGTTTTCACTAAGTCTGTTATAACTTTCAAGCGGGAATTTACTATCTATAATCATATCTCCTGGTGGATATGGTAATCTGATAATACAGTCAGGACGTACACCTGTTTCCAAAACACTTTGGAAGGCATAACTTTCTGGGGGCATGATATCTGCGACGATGTCTTCCAATTGACGTTCGCCAAATGTGCCACGTGCCTGCTTGTTACCCATTAGTATGTTTTTAAAATTGGCAATATCACCACTTATATTTTTAAGTTCTATTGCATTTTGAGTCAACATTCCAAGGCGTTCTGCCAATCGTTCGCGAAGTCTAGCATTGTCTTCGCGTAATGCAGAAATATCAACTGTTGGCTTGCGTAATAAAATAGCAACAAGCAAAACGATTATTATGAATAACAATACAAAAATATAAGTTGTCATTTGGATTTCCTTTGCTAAAATCATTATAAAAGGATTTATAAATGTTGCAAATGAAACTTTGTGGTGATTTAGTTTTGCGTGAAAAGTGCGAGCTTGTAACTGAAATTACTCCAGAGATTTTAGATATAATGGATGAAATGGTTGGTATGATGCACGAACAGAACGGTGTTGGTTTGGCGGCGCCTCAGGTTGGTGTGTTAAAACGCTTTTTGGTTATGATGGATCCGGATTCTAACAAAGTATTTAAAATGTTAAATCCGAAAATTTTAACGCGCAGTGAAGATACTTGTGTTTTAGAAGAGGGATGCTTGTCTGTTTTGGGACACGATAACTTGCCTGTTTATGCAAATGTAACAAGACCAAAATCTGTAGAAGTAGAATGGACGGATGAAAACGGTGATTTGTTGCGTGCAGAAATGTCAGGTCTTCCTGCAAGAATTGTTCAACATGAAACTGACCATTTGGACGGGGTATTGTTTATAGATTATTTATCTCCTGTTAAAAGAGAGATGTTAATGCGAAAGGTGCGCAAACGTAAATGAATTTAGTTTTAATGGGTACAAACGCTTTTGTTGTTCCGATTTTTGATGCAATTGTAGAAGCTGGTCATAATGTATCAGCTGTATTTACGCGTGCACCCAAACCTGTTGGCAGAAAACAGGTGTTAACAAAATCACCTGTTCATGTTTGGGCAGAGTCCAAGGATTTACCTGTCTACACGGATATTCGTGATTATGGATTTTCGCCTGATATGGTGGTTGTTATATCATATGGTGTTATTTTAAGGGATAATGTATTAAATTCTGCGCCGTGTATAAATATTCATCCAAGTGATTTACCAATGTATCGTGGTCCATCTCCTATAAGAACGGCGATATATAATGGGGATAAGAAAAGTGCCGTTTGTGTTATGCAAATGACAAGAGAATTAGATGCTGGTGACGTGTATTTACGCCAAGAATTTGATATCGGACAAAACGATACGAATGAAACAATAGAAGAAAAAGTTTCTAAGATAGGTTCGCATTTAATAACAGAATATTTAAAGGCTCCGGAAAAATATGCAGCTGTTCCACAAACGGGTGAAATAACATACACGCGCAAGTTCACTGGTGCGGACGAGATTATAGATTGGAATCGAACTGCAGAGCAGATACATAATCAAGTTCGTGCGCTTGGGGCAGGTCGAACAAAGATAAATGGAATAGAAGTAAAAATTTTAGAAACGCGATTAGATAATGGAGTTTTAGAGATTGTAAAGATTCAACCTAGTGGCAAGAAGCCTATGGATTGGAAAAGTTTCACAAACGGTTTGCGTGGTGCGCAGATAGAGTTAGGTAAATAGGTCTAAAAATGTCAAAAAAAGAAAAAATATCATATCCTCCACAGTGGTGTAAATATTGTGCATTTTTTGGTGATTATGGAAAATATTACGCTTGTTATAATGTAAGCTGGTGGCGTTTAATACTGGAAGGTCCAAAAATAGTTGCTTTTGATGCTACATGTAAAAAGTTTCAATATGACCGTAAATACAAAAGTACTCAAAAAAGTCGTTAGAGTTCAATAACTATGGCTTACGATAATAAAAACGATGAAAAGAAATTTTGTGGTCTGTGGCATGCGCATGTCAGTGTGTCTGAATACAATGATTTTGGAAAATGCGCATGCATAGATTGTTTCGGTACGCATTGTAAAGATTGCAGACAATATTTAAAGCTACAATCTGAAATAGATGATATTATTGAAAAAACTAGATGCGATAAATGTTTAGGTCGGTAATGCAAAGATATAAAATAACTCTTGAATATGATGGAACGAATTTAATAGGTTGGCAAGAAAACCAACAGGGGGATTCTGTTCAGTCTTTGTTAAAGGACGCAATTGAAAAGTTTTGTGGCGTGCGTCCTGATGTTGTTGCAGCTGGCAGAACGGATGCGGGCGTTCATGCTTTTGCAATGGTTGCACATTTTGATTTAGATTCTGATGCAAGTGAAGATACTGTTAAGCGTGCGATGAATTTTTATTTAACGGGAAAGCCTGTTGTTGTGCTTGATTGTCAGAAAGTATCAGAAGATTTTAATGCCAGATTTTCTTGCGTGCGTCGAAATTATAAATATTATGTTTTAAATCGCAGTGCGCCTGCTGTTTTAGATAAAAATCGTGTCTGGTGGGTGCCAAGAAAATTAAATATGACGGCAATGTGTAATGCCGGTGAAAAGCTGATTGGTAATCATGATTTTACCAGTTTTCGTGCCTCTGAATGTCAGGCTAAAAGTCCGATAAAAACTTTGGATTCTTGTAAAATTACAAAGCACGGTGATGTGATAGAATTTGAATTTTCTGCTCGTTCTTTCTTGCATCATCAGGTCAGAAATATGGTTGGTACTTTGGTTGAAATAGGACTTGGTAAGCCTTATGATATAGATGAAATATTTGCTGCAAAAAATCGCAGTGCGGCAGGTCCAACTGCGCCGGCTTCTGGTTTGTTTTTTATTAGCGCGGATTATTCCACGGACGATTAGTCGTCGTATATTTTACTTTCCCAGATTTATAAATAACGAATCCACCACGTAATATTTTGTGGTTACATTTTGGCGAATTAATATGAAAGTAAGAAACAATATAATCTATACTTTCGTCGTTACATAAATTTGCGATATTCTTTTGAAGAGTTGTGAACTTTTGAATATATGCCAGATTGAAGTTCTCTGTTTTATATAAATATAATCCTTTATTATGCTTCCTTCTTTTATTTGGGGTCTGAGTCCTTTCGCCATTTAATTGTTTCCAAGTATCAAATGTAAAATAGTGATTAGAGGCGCGTGATTTATTGAATTCGATTTTCCCATTATTTACAAATCCGACAAGTTCATGGTCATACGTAGCATAGAATAATGGTTTTGGTGTAGTTGCTATGATGAAAATTCCAGTTAAAGTAAACACAGAAAAAAGAATGTAATTTATTTTTACTTTAATAGGTCGTATAAACAGTAAAGCCATGAATCCAAGAATAAAACACATAAGTGCAGTATTTGTTATATGAGGCATGATGATATTTGAGTAAGGCAGTTCTGCGATTTTTGTTCCAATCATTAATGTAAATTCATATGCTTTTTCGGCCAGTTCTATCGGATAGGTCCAACCAAAAGTAGCTGTTATAGTTCCAATGATAATCAGTGGCATAATTGCGACAGAAAATATTGGCAGTAAAATTAAATTACCAAGCAAACCATAAATTGGCAGACTGTAAAAATGAGCTATAACGAATGGCGCAGTAAATAAAGTTGCAACGACAGAAGTTAAGGTTGCTGTATATAAAATTTTTAAAATTTTATTATTTGGCATTTTAGGTTTTATATCATTCCATAACCATACAAGTCCGAATATCGCTGCGAAAGACAACTGAAAACCGGGTTGTAAAACGTAATGAGGATTCATCAGAAATATTATACAGAAAGCTATACATATATTTCTCATTGAAATAGGATTTCGCCCGAATATAAAAGCTAAGAATATAAGCGTCGTCATAAGAAAAGCACGAACGGTTGCGACGTCAACACCTGAAAGGAATAAATAAAATAATAAACCAATCCATGCGAAAATAAGAGCAGGTATTCTTGCCGGAACGCGCTTTGTAACGGGTGCAATTGCTCTGAATATAAAATAGAAAATTGCAAACAGCCAACCGGATACAAGAGTTATATGAAATCCACTGATAGACCACACGTGACCAACACCGGTTGCTGTCCATATTTTGTTATCGCTTTCTGGTACCGCACTTTTATAACCAAGAACCAAAGTATCTGATAGAAATGAATTGGATTTATTGTGCATATAATCACGCAGTTTGTTTATGCTACTTCCTGATGATTTATCAACGACGTCATAACTATTTATATAACCTGTTGCTGATAAATTGTTA